>CALLVY010000771.1 GCA_938015925.1 uncultured Saprospiraceae bacterium | reverse complement strand
TCTTCTCCAAAAATCTTCCGCAAATAATGAATCATCATATCCACATTGCTTTTATCAAAAACCATCGGAGGTTTTATCTTTAGAATATTGTGATCGGGGCCATCTACACTCATTAAAATACCGTGCGTTTTCATGCGGTTGGCTAAATAGTTTGCTTGTTTTTCTGCAGGAGTCATTGCGATGTAATCACTAATCAATTCAAATCCTTGAAAAAACCCAGGTCCTCGTACGTCTCCAATTAATGGATAATCTTTTTGAAGATCGAGTAAATTGCTTCTCAAATAATTTCCGACCTCCAAAGCGTTTTCTTGTAGGCCTTCTTCTTTGACTACTTTCAAAACTTCATGTCCAATCGCACAACTAACGGGATTCCCGCCAAAGGTGTTAAAGAATTCCATTCCATTGGCAAAAGCGTCAGCTACTTCACGCGTACAAATCACAGCTGCTAAAGGATGTCCGTTTCCAATTGGTTTTCCCAGCGTTACAATATCAGGAACAACTCCTTGCAGTTCAAAACCCCAAAAGTGTTCTCCCGTTCTACCAAAACCAACCTGTACCTCATCTGCTATACAAACACCACCAGCATCTCTTACTGACTTATAAGCCAACTTTAAATAATTTTCAGGCAACACGATTTGACCTCCACAACTCAAAATACTTTCATGAATAAAGCCTGCTGGTTTTTTACCCACTGCTTGAAGCTCTTGAATCATCGTACTTATATAGTACGCATATTGAGCGCCTGTTTTTTCGCCTCGATGCTTTCCTCTGAAAGAATCTGGCAAAGGTGCCAAGTGCGTAAAATCGGGTTTACCTTGTCCGCCCTTTCCATTGAATTTGTAAGAACTTACATCAATTGCGGCAGCAGTATTTCCATGATAACCCACTTCAACGGCCAACATATCTGTTGCACCAGATTTGATCTTTGCCATCCGCATCGCCAACTCATTTGCTTCTGAACCTGAGTTTACAAAATGGCAAACACACAATTCCGGCGGAAAAGTATTGAGTAAAGCTTCCGCATATTCCAAAATATTGTCATGCAGATAACGGGTGTTGGTATTCAACACCGCCATTTGGGCTTGTCCTGCTTTTACAACTCTTGGATGTTCATGACCAACATGCGCCACATTATTAACCGTATCTAAATATCTCCTGCCCGTTTCATCAAATAAATATTGCCCTTTTCCTCTTAAGATTCGCAGGGGCTTTTGATAAGAAACACTGAGACTTTTACCTAGATTATGCTTTCTTTTTGACAAGGTTTCTTCTGTGGAAAGAACCCGATTATTAGACTGTTTTTTAATTCCTAAAAAGGCACATGGATCAGGGCAAATCGTTTTGAAAATCGGCCATTCTTCTGCATAAGAAACGCCTGGGAAGTTGCCTTCCATACCCAGCATATCCAACATGATTTGAAAGTGCAAATGTGGCGGCCAATCTCCATTTACAGGAGGACTTCCAATTTTCGCAATCGCCTCTTTTTTCTTAAATTCCTTTCCTATATAAAGACCTTCCAAGCTTTCCTCCGCTAAGTGGCCATATAAAGTGTAAATACTGAAATCTTCTTCTATTACATGTTCAAGGATAATAGTAGGACCATAATCAAGGTGTTCAGTATTGTTTTTAAAACTAAATACTTTCCCATCCAATGGAGCAAAAACATCGGTTCCTGCAGCAATCCAAACATCTAGTCCCATATGCGTAGACCGCCATTTAGGTCCATTATCGCCATGGAAAAGATAAGCATCGGTTGTGTAGAATGGACGCACTTCTCCATAGCCACCAATAGCGCAGTCCGTTTCTAAATCAGCTAATATTTGCTTTATGGTTTTACTGAATTGCTTTGAAGTACTGTAATTTTCATGGTTGCCCAATGATCTACTGCCTACAGATAAGTCAATGAACGGAGGCATCGATTCTTCACTTAATGCTTGAACGATTGGTGCTACTTCTATTTTTTCTAAAGCTATTTTATATTGTGAATATCTCTCGAAAGGAACCTTTCCACAGGCATGCCTAAAAGTTGCTTCCGCAAATTGAGGGCTTACCTCTCGCAGTTGCTTCAATAGATGCCAAGCCGGTTTTTCAGTAACAGAGAGGTACTCGTTTTCTGGTTCTAGATGTCGATTAATAGCGGCATGAGTTACACTGATACATAAGCGGATTGCTATCAAAGAAAACAAAGATTTTATTTCAGAATCTTCTAGTGGAAGAACTTGATTAAAAGCCTGAACCGTTGGTCCAGAAACAGACAAGGGTTCCAATTTGTCTAATAATAAATAGGCACAATTAATGGCCAAGTCGTTTATCCGCCACGAATAAATTGAATCTCCGAAATCGATCAATCCGATATTAAAACCACTTTCCCCTTCTTGGTTGACTAGGATATTATAATCGTTTGCATCATTGTAAATAATCGCTGATGGCAATTGATCACAAAGTGGTAAAACCGTTTTTTCAAAAAGAGCTAAGAAGTAGGAAAGGATTTCTTGTTCGTTTTCATTGAACAAATGCAATTGCGCTCTAATCCACAATGGATTGGAGTTGTCCCATTTCATTTCTCGTTTGGCAAAAGGATGTTGAAGTGATTCTAGTGATTTGGTAGTTTTTGCAAGATCAAGACCAATGGCAGCAAAAAGTTCTGGAGAATGAGGTTTAAAATCAACCAGTAATTTCCCTGGCAACCAAGTTAACATCCAAGCATGATGAACTCCACCTTGCTCTCCCGCTAATGGAGTAATCGGGAATCCATCTTTATTCACGACAAGTTTCGGAACTTGAACTCCATTCCCTTTTTCATTTAAATGATTGATTAACTTAACTTGGTATTCAATCTCCTCACGGGTCCGAGATGCATGAGGTATTTTAAAAATAAACTCCTGTCCTGTTATTGAAATTACATGAAAATTCAAATCCATTTCCCCCACCAATGGTTCTACTTTACCATTGATATTAAAATAAGTTTTTAGGATCTCCTCTATGTGAGATGTACTAAAATACTTCGCAATCTCCATCGTTGAATTTTATTGCCAAAGTGGATTTGGATATTTGCCACTTTCAGTTAAAGTCAATAAGGCATCTTGTACTCCTTCTTTATCTTCTTTGTAGGTAACGCCATACCATTTTTCATACGAAGTCAACACATGACAATCAATTGCATTCGCATCAACCAATCGGTTTACTACCAATGGAATATAAAACTCCGCTTTAGGGCTATCAAAATTTTCTTTGACAAAAGCGATGAAGTCTTCTCTTATAATTTTAAAAATATTTGGGTGAAAACCCCAAAGATTCATAGAGACCAATGATTTGTCAGAAAGGGCTACTCGTTCTTCATTTTCTTCAAAATAAACAGTGCCATCAATTCTCTGCACTTTTGTCCGTTCAACCACTGTCTCTAAAACTTGCTTCTCATTCATTTGACAAACCCCTCTAGAAACAGAACCATTATCAGAAAGTGTTTTTTCAAGAATAAAACCAACCATACAATAATCTTTGGTGGTAACTTTTTCTGTTAAAAACTTTGAAATGGAATTAAAGGAATCAATGCCATAATAATCATCTGCATTTACAACTGCAAAAGGTTCATTGATTAAATGCTC
>CALLVY010000770.1 GCA_938015925.1 uncultured Saprospiraceae bacterium | reverse complement strand
TTGCATTAAGAACAAAGAACAGAACTATAGATGCAAAATTAAAGCCTGGCAGGTCTGCTTTTATACACGGTCCCGCCTATTTATTGAGAATCAAATCTAAAATCCAGCATACCATGAAATTAACTACCATTAACGCAATTGCTTTTGCATTACTGTTTTCCACGTCTCTGTTCGCCCAAAAGGGGGAAAAAGTCGATGGATATGTAATCTTAGACAACGGAAAAAAAGTCGAAGGCCAAATAAAGGTCGGAGGCATTACTGACAATGAAGTGAAAGTCGTATTCTACGACAAACGCTCAGGTCAAAAAAATACCTATAAGTCAACTGAAATCGAAGGCTACGGCTACGAAGGATTCGATATCGATGAATTAGGAAATGAAGTCAATGAATGGGTTCACTATGAACGCCAGAAAGTTGATTACCCACCAAAACCATTTGGTCCCACAACCGTTTTTATGCAAAAAGAGGAAGAAGGAGCAGTTACGCTCTTTGTATACTACATTGAATCTCGAAATGATGTAAGAAACCCATATACCTATCATTATTACTTACAAGGAGAAGATGGAAACCTAGAAAAAGTGGAGCGGGAAAGTTATTCCAATGTATCCAAGAAAGTATTTAGTGATTATTCTGCGCTTTCCAATAGGGTAGGTAGCAAAGACTTCAACTATAGAAACTTAGATAGAATGGTGCGAGATTACAACTATTGGACCGTCAATCAGCATGATAAAACGGAGTATCGAGTAGCCATGAAACAGAATTAATTAGCCCTAAATCGACTATTTTTCAATATAAAAATTGATGATACAGTAAAATATTTACTTTGATGATTTTTAGCGGTGATTCCAATCTTTTGGAATCACCGTTTTTTTATGTCCAAAACTCCGTTCTGTGCCCTGTTTTTTTCGCTTTTCTCCTATAAAAACTATCTCATTTTTAGTATCTTCGCCCATCATTTGAAAAGCAAAGGATTTTACTAATCTTTTGCTCGAAAATTGAGTAAAATCGAAGAGATAGAAGGGAATCCAAAATTTGTCTGTTTTGATTTTATTACACCAAGCACTTAATTATTGAGTTTAACAGAACAACCTGATTTTCATGGCATTAGATCAAAGAATTATTCCAATTGCGATTGAAGACGAAATGAAATCCGCTTATATCGATTATTCGATGTCAGTAATTGTCTCCAGAGCTTTACCAGATGTAAGAGATGGCTTAAAACCTGTTCACAGACGTGTTCTTTACGGAATGAGCGAATTAGGACTAGTTTACAACAAATCACACAAGAAATCTGCCCGTATTGTAGGGGAGGTTTTAGGAAAATATCACCCACACGGTGATCAATCAGTATACGATTCGATGGTTCGGATGGCTCAGGATTGGTCTTTGCGCTATCCTTTAGTCGATGGCCAGGGGAATTTTGGCTCTATGGATGGAGATAGCCCTGCTGCAATGCGTTATACAGAGGCTCGTTTGCAACGTATTTCTGACGAAATCCTCAGTGATATTAATAAAGATACCGTTGATTTTTCCAATAACTTTGACGACTCACTCACAGAACCTACCGTACTTCCTGCCAAATTACCCAACCTTTTGATCAATGGAGCTTCTGGTATCGCCGTAGGTATGGCTACCAATATGCTTCCACATAATCTGACGGAGGTAATCAATGGAACAGTCGCGATGATCGACAATCCAGACATTGAAATGGAGGAGTTGATTACCCATGTCAAAGCCCCAGATTTTCCTACAGGAGGAATCATTTATGGCTATACAGGAGTAAAAGAAGCCTTGGCGACGGGAAGAGGAAGAGTGATTGTTCGGGCAAAAGCCAATATTGAAGAATCTAAGACAGGGAAGGAGACAATCATTGTTTCAGAAATCCCTTACCAGGTAAATAAAGCCCATCTGATCGTAAAGATCGCCGAATTGGTCAATGATAAGCGGATAGAAGGAATCAGTGATATTCGGGATGAGTCCGATAGAAATGGATTGCGAATCGTAGTAGAGGTCAAAAGAGATGCAATGGCCAATGTCGTATTGAGCAAATTGTACAAATATTCTGCCCTTCAAACTTCTTACGGAGTCAATAATGTGGCTTTGGTAAATGGTCGCCCAGTTATCCTCAATCTAAAAGATTTAATTCGGGAGTTTATCAAATTCCGTTTGGAAGTCATTGTACGTCGTACCAAATTCGATCTTAAGAAAGCAGAAGAGAGAGCACACATCCTGGAGGGAATCCTCATCGCTTTGGATCACCTTGATGAGGTGATTGCTTTGATTAGAGCCTCTAAGAATGTAGAAGAGGCCAGAAATGGCTTGATGTCCAAGTTTGATCTTTCCGAGTTGCAAGCGAAAGCAATTCTGGAAATGAGGTTGCAAAAACTGACTGGACTAGAGATTGACAAAGTAAAAGCAGAGTATGATGAATTGATGAAAATCATCAATTACTACAAATCTATTTTAGCAGACGAAGGTAAACGTCGAGACATCATCAAGGAGGAGTTAGCAGATATCAAGGAGCGATTTGGGGATGAGCGAAGAACTGAAATCAGCTTTGCAGAAGGAGATATCAGTATGGAAGATATGATCGCTGATGAAGAAGTGGTCATTACTATTTCTCAGCTGGGTTATATCAAAAGAACGAAATCCACAGAATACCGTGCGCAAAGTAGGGGAGGTCGTGGTTCTAGAGGAACCAAAACTAGGAATGAAGATTTTGTGGAACACCTTTTTGTCGGTAGTACCCACAACTGGCTCTTACTCTTTACCGAAAAAGGACGATGCCACTGGGTTAAAGTATATAATATCCCAGAAGCTTCGAAGAACTCTAGCGGTCGAGTCATTCAAAACTTGCTCAATATTCCAAAAGAAGATAAAGTTCGGGCTTACTTAGTAGTCAAGTCTTTAAAAGATCAAGAATTTATAGAAAACAACTATTTGGTTTTCTGTACTAAGAATGGATTGATCAAGAAAACTAAAGTAGAAGCTTTCTCCAGAGTCCGATCCAATGGTATCAATGCCATTACGATCAATGAAGGAGATCAACTATTAGAAGTAAAACTAACCAATGGCAGCAACGAGATATTGATTGCCAATAGAATGGGACGAGCGATCCGGTTCCCGGAGGAGAAAGTTCGATCAATGGGACGTTCTGCAGCAGGAGTACGTGGTATTACCTTGGATAAAGAGAATAATGATTTTGTAGTCGGCATGGTTACAATAGATCCTAATGATCCTGACGTTTCTATCTTAGTGGTTTCTGAAAAAGGAAATGGTAAGCGTTCGGCGCTAGAAGATTACCGAGTTACCAATCGAGGTGGAAAAGGAGTTAAAACCCTTCAGGTTACCGACAAAACAGGTGCTTTGATTGCTTTGAAGCAAATTAAAGATGAAGATGATTTGATGATCACCAACAAATCTGGAATCATTATTAGAATGTCTGCCAAAGATATGCGGGTAATGGGAAGAGCAACACAAGGAGTGCGATTGATCAAATTAGAAAAAAATGATGAAATCGCAGATGTTGCAGTAGTATTCCATGACGATTCTGAAGAGGAATCGACCACTGAGGAAGGCACTGTATTGGATGTAAATGCAGAAGAAGGACAGGAAACTGCTTCAGAAAATGCAGAAGAAAACAAAAAAGAAGAAGAGGAATAGGCACTTAATTAAGCCCGATTTAGGCGGACTTAACGTTTTTTAACACAAAACAGCAAGCCTTTAACGTTAGGCAAACGTTTTTCTTTCAAGTAATAGCGTCCTAATAGTGGTTGAATTAAACTAATAAAAATTAAACCAATTTTACACGATCAAACTACATCAAAACTTAAATTTTAACTCAAAAAGAATAATATGAAAAAAGTAATGCTCCCTCTAATTGCCCTTTTCCTTTTTACTGGGGTAATAACCGCACAAGATGCAGCAACAGCTTTAAAAAAGGCTAAAAAGGCTTTAACTAATGCTAATATCTCAACGGATGGTGAGGTAACCGCCAAAGAATTGGCAACGGCTAGTGAAAACATTGACATTGCTGCTGCTGGGGTAAGTACCGTTGGGGAAAAAGATGTCTATAAATTATGGGAAACCAAAACAGACATTTATAATAGTATCTCCAGAAGGTACATCAGCAAAAGATACTTAGATCCTACTTCTGTTCCTGCTGTTACCACAAATCCAGCTTTGGAAGCTTATAATGCTGCTGATGCAGGCTTGAAAGTTGCTGTAAAGAAATGGCAAAAAAGCAAAATGACTACTAACCTTTTGGAAACGGCCAGCTACCTCCTTAACTATGGTGGGTACTTCTACGAAGCTCAGGATTTTAAAAATTCTTATGCCTCTTTTAAAGCAGGTATGGATGCTAGAAAAATATTGAAAGACAATGGCGTTGATGATTTCTTACCAACGGATGAGGAATACAACCAACAAGTTTATTCTACCGCAATTTGTGCTTCTTTAGCAGGTGAGAAAGAAGCTTCTTTAGCTCTTTTCCAGCAGTTGTATGATATCAACTACCCGGAACCTGCGATCTACGAAGGCCTTTTTAAAGCTAAGGCGGAAACGGATGAAGATGCGGCTTTGGCAATCCTAGGAAAAGGGAGAGAGCTTTTTCCTGATGATCAAGGACTATTGGTCACGGAGATCAACTACTACTTGAATAATGGTAAGTTGGAAACCTTAACTGGGAAATTGAAAACAGGGATTGAAAAAGATCCAGACAATATTTCTTTTATAACTACACTAGGCCAGGTTTATGATGAATTGGGTAACAAAGAGCTAGAAGCAGGTGATCTTGTTAAGTCTCAGGAGTACAAAGAATTGGCGATGAATTATTTCGAACAATCTCTTGCCAAGGATAAAAATAACTATACTGCGATGTATAACATTGGTGTAATCTACTATAACAAAGCAGCCGTTTTGACCAAAGAAATGCAAGATTTAGAAAGTGATCTTTCTAAATCTGGAACGGAAAAATACAATGCAAAGCAAAAAGAAGTATACACAATGTTTGACAAAGCATTACCATACTTCAAAGATGCGGAAAAAATTGAGCCTAATGATATGGGTACTTTGATCGCACTTAAAGAAATCTTTGCTAAGAAAAACGATTTGGCTACTTCTAATGAATTTAAAAGTCGAATTGAAAAACTTAATAATAATGAGGTGATTGAAGCCTCTTTCTTCAAGTAATTATTAAAGCTCTAAAGCTTTAGAAAAGGCAAGCCGAAAGGCTTGCCTTTTTTATTTGGTCCAATGTTTCCAATCCTTCTCCTTTTTTTGACAATTAGTCTACCTACGATCGTTTTTATTCTAATTCCTCTCCATAAATCCTTCTATTAACCTTTTTCGTAATGTATTTTAATTTTGTAGAACTAATGATCTGCAAAATTTTAATTCCTTTTATCCTTTTATTTAATTTTTCATTAGGTAATTACTTCTTAGTTTCAATATTTTTTCCTTTCTTGCAATTGAGTAGCATAGAGTAGCACAGACATTGATTAATTTTTTGCCCTTTTATAAAATATGACTGCTTTTTTTAAGAAAATTCAGGAACTAGAAGAGTTCAATCATTTAACCAAACATGAACAATTGGTTAATGGGATAATTAACGCTATAGAAGAAAAAATTATAATAAAAGGAAGCATGCTACCTTCCGTAAATAAAATGGTCAAAGAGCTTGGTTTTGCCCGAAAAACCATCGTAAAGGCTTATACCGATCTTAAAGATCGTGGGATTGTTGAATCCAAAAATAGACTGGGTTATTATATCGCCAATGAATCTACCGATCAGACCATCAAAGTCGCTTTAATCTTATACGCCTTTCACACTTTCCAAGAAGAATTTTACAATAGCTTCCGAGCTTCCTTAGGAGAAAACATCCAACTCGATGTCTTCTTTCATCATAGCAATATGTCCGTATTCGAATCGATCTTCTCCAATATTTCTGATAAATATGGAATTTATGTTGTTGCCCCAATACAAAATGAAAAATCCAGAAAATTACTTAAGACTATTCCACCGAACAAACTCCTTTTAATTGACCGATACTTAGACTTAAACCAACAATACTCTCACATCACCCAAGAGTTTAGAAAACCCATGTATGATGTTTTAAGTGGATTATTCCCAACCATTAGTTCCTTCAAAAAATGTGTTCTTTTCTTCCGACCAAAAGATGATAATCCCATTGGAGTTCTTAAAGGCTTTGAAGAATTCATCAAGGATAACAATTTGAATAGTGAGGTCAAAAGCTACTACGAACCCAATTCGGTAAGTAAGGGCAGTTGCTATTTCATCCAAAACGATAATGACCTTTGGGAATTACTCAAAGATTGCAAAAATAGAAACCTTGAGATAGGAAAGGATATTGGCATTTTATCTTTCAACGAAAGCACGATAAAGGAATTTGTAATGGGCGGAATTACTACGATTTCTACAGATTTCGTACTTATGGCGCAGAAAGCAGCAGAGTTTGTCCTTCATAGAAAAACAAACCAGGAGGTCATTGTCACCACGCTCATTCGAAGAGCATCACTTTAGAACCATTAAAAGCAAAAAATAATCTATTTCAATCACCAAAAATCAAATAATTATATGACTTAAAACAAAACTAATCACTCTTAAAAAAAAAGCAACCCCGGTTTAGTCCAATAAACCAAGGTTACTGCCATTTTGAAATAAACGTAAAACACCAAAATTATGATGAAACTTAGAACTTTTCAAATTGTAAGGTGGAAAAGGAAAAACTTAATTCCACCATTGCAATTTAAGAAGAGCTTATTCTCGACTCTTCTCCTTCTATTTTTTTCAATATTGGCCTTTGGCCAAACCCCTATTTCTGGTACTGTACTAGACGGAGAGGGGCTTTCCCTTATTGGGGTAAACATCATTGCCAAAGGCACCAGTACAGGAACTATTACTGATTTGGACGGCAAATATGCTCTAAATGTCCCCGCAGGAGTGGAAATGCTTGAGTTTTCCTATACAGGTTATAAAACGCAAGAAGTTAGTATCGTGGGAAAATCTGTTATTGACATCACCATGGGAGTAGATGCAGAAATACTTGATGAAGTGGTCGTAGTTGGATACGGTACTCAACGCAAAGTAGACCTAACTGGAGCAGTTGGCTCTATCAATGCAGAGGATATTAGCAGGGTACCAGCCCTAACTGCCGATCAAGCCATCCGTGGCCGTCTTTCGGGGGTACAGTTGACCAATCGTAGTGGAGATCCAGGTGCTCCCATCAATGTGCGTATTCGTGGAGTTGGTACAACGGGTAGTAATAACCCACTTTGGGTCGTTGACGGAGTTCCTATCGTGCAGACCACAAATATTACGGTTAATACCGGCTCTAATACAGAGAGTAATCCTTTGGTCGGTATCAACCCAAGTGATATCGAATCTATTGACGTACTAAAGGATGCCTCTGCTGCAGCGATTTATGGCGCACGAGCTGCCAATGGAGTAATTATAGTAACGACTAAAAGAGGAAAAGAAGGTAGAACTTCTTTGACTTATGATGCTTACTATGGGGTACAATCACCAAGAAAAACACATGAGGTTCTTGGAGTATCAGATTATATTACTTTACAGAATGAATTAGGAAATGATTTCAGTTCTTTTGCTAGCCAGCCATTCACCAATTGGCAAGATGAAGTCTTACAAAGTGCAGGAATGCAAAGCCACAATATTTCTGCGACTGGTGGTACTGAAAACATGAATTTTAGTATCTCTGGTGGTTACTTCAATCAAGAAGGAATCACCTTGGCTACAGGATTCAAACGTTACTCCGTAAAAGCAAATGCGGATATCAAAGTTGGAAAACGCATTAAAATTGGAGAATCTATCAACGTTAGTTTCTCTAATCGTTTGGTAGAGTCTGAGCCAGGACGTGCAGGAGCTTTCTTGGCTGCACTAAATGCTCCTTTTGTACCTGTAAGAACAGATGGAGAATACACGAAAATCACCTCAACCACAGCCGGTGCTGCCAACGGTAGTACCAATCAAGTAGTAGGCTTAAATGATCTTTCCAATAATGAAACTCGAGTATTATCCAGAAGAGTTTTGGGATCTGTTTATGGAGAATTAGAATTGGCCAAAGGACTTAAATTCCGATCTACCATTGGTTTGGATTACAACATTGGACAAGGTAACTGGTTACAAAACATCTACGACTTTGGACAGGTATCTAATGGTGGAATCTTAAAAGTTGTTTCTAAGCCAACAGAGCTGACCACCAATCTAGCCAATACCTTGACCTACACCAATTCTTTTGGAAAAAGCGACCTTACGGTTTTGGTAGGACATGAAGAAACCAATTTTGAATTTGATCGCCTTAGAGGGCAGGGTAGAGGCTTTTTAAATGAGGCTGTTACTTTAGTCAATACAGCAGCTACTTCTGCTGTTGGACAAGAGGCCGATCATTGGGCACTACGTGGATTTTTGGGACGAATCAACTATACTTTAAATCGCAAATACTTGCTTACAGTCAATGTAAGACAAGACATCACTTCTCGTTTTTCTAAAGACAACCGAAGCGATTTTTTTCCAGCTGTTTCGGCAGGTTGGAGATTGAGCGAGGAAGATTTTATGGCAGACAATAGTGTGATTGATGATTTAAAAATTCGTGCTGCATGGGGACAATCTGGTAATCAATTTACTGGAACCAACTTTGCTTACCAAAGTACACTTGGTTTGACCTCGCTTTATGTATTAGGAACTAGCCAATCTGTATTTGCTGCACCAACACCTTTTGTATTTGCCAACCCAGATTTGAAATGGGAAAGAAGTACTCAGTTAGATTTTGGAGTAGATGTTAGACTATTTGAAGGACGCGTAGATTTAAGTGTTGATTACTTTCAAAAGAACACCAATGATATTTTAGTTGGTTTACCAATCTCCGCAATTTCTGGTTTCCTTTTACCTCCAGATGTAAACTCTGGAGAAGTGCAAAATAGTGGAATTGAAATTTCTGCCTTGTATCAAAACAATGTTGGAGATTTTAAATACAATATTTCTGGTAATTTGACAACCGTCAAAAACGAAGTCCTTTCTTTAGGCGATGGCGCCAATGCTATTATCACAGGGTATTTTGGAGCTCAAACACACCGTACAGATGTTGGATATTCTATTGGACACTTCTATGGTTATCAAACAGATGGTATTTATCAAAATCAGGGAGAAGTAGATCAAGCTCTTCCAGATGAATCTGGAACGCCGTCCCCTGGAGATATCCGTTATGTAGATGTAGATGGTGATGGTCAAATCACACCCTCTGATCGTACTTTCCTAGGTAACTCTACTCCAAATTTGTTTTATGGATTAAATTTAGGTGGAGAAATCTCTGGTTTTGATCTGAACATCTTTTTGCAAGGAGTATCAGGAGTTAGTGTTTTTAATAATACGCGTACTGCTCTGGAAGGAATGAATAGTTCTAATAATCAATCTGTTTCTGTATTAGATCGTTGGAGTCCAACGAATCCTAGTTCTGTTATGCCAAGAGCTACTGTTGCAGATCCTAATGGGAATAATCGTTTCTCTGACCGTTGGGTGGAAGATGCAAGCTATTTAAGGTTGCAAAATATTCAATTAGGATATCGATTTTCTGCGGATGCTTTGCAAACGATTGGTAAAGGATTATTTACAGGTATTCGTTTGTTTATCTCTGCACAAAACTTAGCTACTTTTACCAAATATACAGGTTTAGACCCTGAGGTTACTCGTGGCTTTAGTTTCCAAAAAGGAGAAATGCCTCTAGCAACTGGTCAGGATGATGGTTCTACACCTTCACCAAGAATTATTCAGTTCGGAGGACAGGTAACTTTCTAGGACTTTCTTTTCAGAAATGAACAGAAAAAATAGAAGTGTTTATTAATTTAGAAAAATTACTCAATTATGAAAAAAATATTAATCAGTGCCTTAATGGGCTTGGGAATTATGCTGGTCTTTACCAGATGTAATGATCTCGATCTACAGCCACTAGATGCAATAACAGAGGATGCTTTCTACAAAACAGAGAGCGACTTTAAAGGAGCTGTTTTGGCTTCGTATTCCTCTATGCAAAGTCTCAACGGTACCAGTACCGAAAATTTGGGAGAATGCGCAGAGTGGTGGAAAATGATATTGATGGCCTCTGACGAAGCCACCTATGATCCTGCGCAAGCGACCAATTGTGCAACTAATATCAATATGGACAACCTAAATTTTTTATCTACAGATAAAGCTTTCCAATCGGTATTTACCCACCTTTATCAAGGGATTTTTAGAGCCAATTTGGTAATAGAAAAACTAGCAGAACCAAATGAGTTGACGGATGAGCAAAAGGCTTTATTCGAGGCAGAAGCTAAATTTATGCGGGGCTGGTTCCAGTTCCAGACCTACAAGTTCTGGGGTGGGCAGGCACCGCTGGCTCGCACAACTCGTAGAGACCTTAACGACATTGCATTACCCAATTCTACAGAAGCAGAAACAGTAGCTGCCTTGATCGAAGATTTTACTGCTGCTGCTGCTGGTTTACCGGAATCTTGGGATGATTCCAACCTTGGTAGAGCTACTTCCTGGGCAGCTAAATCTTACTTAGGTAAAACACAACTTTATGCAGGCCAATATGGCCCTGCTGCCATTACTTTTATGGATGTTTACAACAATGGTCCTTACATGTTGATGCCTGATTTCGAATCTAATTTTGCAATTGATCAGGAAAACAACCAAGAATCTGTTTTCGAATTGCAATACGGTTCTAACTCTGACGACAATGGTTGGGTATTAGATGACAACCACTCAGAAAACTTTAAAGCTTCTCAAGGCTTTATGCGTTCTTGGTGGCAAGATGCTGCTGGTGATTCTCCGGGGAATGGAGGGACTGGTTTGGGAATCTATATTCCAACACCAGAGTTTGTGGCTGCTTTTGAAGATGGTGATCCAAGAAAAGTAGCGACGGTTTATGCCGCGGGAGAAACATATTATGGTCCAGGTGGTGCATCGGCAGATTATGATCCTACCTGGTCAGATACCGGATCTAACTTTAAAAAATACCGGGGCTTAAATGCTACAAAATATACGCCTGTTAACTATGCCATCGATTATAACAATGATCGACTTTTGCGTTTTGCAGATGTTATTTTGATGTATGCAGAAGCCTTAATTGAAAGCGGTGGAAGTTTGGGAGATGCAACGAATTTAATCAATGAAGTGCGCATGCGTTCTTTCCCAACAGGAACTCCTATTGCCGATGGTTTGGGCAAAGATGATTTAAAAACTGCTTTGATTTACGAACGTCAGGCGGAACTAGCATTCGAAGGTCACCGCCTTTTTGATATGGTTCGCTTTGGTATTGCGACGCAAGTTTTTGCGGCTCAAGACAAAACCTTTAGTATGGCTGGAGGAAAAGCTATTTTCCCATTGCCACAATCAGAAATTGATCGCAGCGGAGGCATTTTGTCTCAAGTACAATAGGAAACTAATGGACTACGCTTGATCCGGTTTTAAGGATTTGGAAAGTTGGTAGCACTAAGGTTTTACCGACTTTCCAATCCTTCTTTTTTAGTTTTGATTCAGCTGCAACGTATGAATAAACTTTACCCACTTTTCTTTTTCTTACTCTTTCTAGCTTGTCATTCTTCTCCGGAATCTCAATTGTTTCACCTCTTAGATGCGAATAATACCGGCATTGATTTTTCTAATGATTTGGAAGGATCTGATTCCTTAATTTTATTAAGTTTTGAATACCTCTATAATGGAGGAGGAGTAGCTATTGGTGATTTTAATAATGACCAACTTCCAGATATTTTCTTTCCCGGCAATAAAGTAGCCAGTCGTTTGTATCTCAATCAAGGGGAGCTAAAATTTGAGGACATCACGGTGGGCTCAGGTGTTGACACAAAAGGAAAATGGGCGAGCGGGGCTGCCGTTGTTGACATCAACCAAGATGGCTGGCAAGACATTTATGTTTGTGTAGGTGGTTTTTCTAAGGATAAGAAAAAAAGATCCAATCTCCTTTACATCAATCAAAAAAACAACACCTTTTTGGAACAAGCAGCAGCCTATGGATTGGATGATAGTGGATATAGCATCAATGCTGCTTTTTTCGATTATGATCGAGACGGAGATTTGGATTTATATTTACTGACTACAGAATTGGATCCTTATAATTGGAGAGAATTTCGCCCAAGAAGAATATTGGGAGAAGCCCCAAATAATGATCGTTTTTACAGAAATAATGGAAACGAAACTTTTACAAATGTTACCAATGAAGCCGGCATTACCTTTGAAGGCTATGGCCTGGGAATAGCGGTCTGTGATATCAATGAAGATGATTGGCCAGATCTATATATCGCCAATGACTTTTTTAGCAGCGACCTTATTTACATTAATAACCAAGATGGAACTTTTAGCAATAAAATTGACGACTACCTCAGTCATACCAGCCGAAATAGTATGGGAACTGATCTGCAAGATTTTAACAATGATGGCTTGGTAGATATTATGGTTTTGGATATGCTGCCCACTAATAATCAACGCCAAAAATCAATGTTCGGATTTTTTAATTACGACAAATACCAATTGGGCTTAAAAGAAGGATATCATCCCCAGTTTCCCCGAAATACCTTACAAAAAAATAATGGAAATGGTACGTTTAGTGAAATTGGCCAATTGGCAGGCGTTCATCAAACTGATTGGAGTTGGAGCGCATTATTTGCAGATTTTGACAATGACGGTTGGCAAGATTTGTTTGTTACCAATGGCTATCGACAGGATTTGACCAATATGGATTTTGCGACTTATAGTCGACAAGTTACGGCTTCTCCCATTGGTACAGATAAGGCAAAGGAAGCAAAGATGTTTAAAAAATTGCAAGAATTACCAGAGATTAAAATTCACAATTTTATTTTTCAAAATACTGAGAGTTTAGTGTTTAAAGATCAGTCAAAGGAATGGGGTTTTACTAGTCCAAGTTATTCAAATGGATGTGCTTATGTTGATTTAGATTTGGATGGAGATTTGGATTTACTCATCAGCAATATAGATGAAAAAGCAAGCCTTTATGAAAACAGACTAAATCTTGAATCTAAAGAAAAAAGACCAAATTATTTAAGGATAGATTTAAAAGGAAACCCTGGAAATACGGCAGGTATCGGATCCAAAATTACCCTTACAAGCAAAGGGCAAAGCCAGCATCGCTTTGTGTCTCCTTATCGTGGATATTTATCCTCCGTAGATCCGATACTCCATTTCGGTTTGGGCAAAAGTACACTTGTTGAAGAAATAAAAATCAAATGGCCGGACGGAAAAACACAAATCCTCAAGGATGTTCCAAGCAATCAAGTCCTTCTATTGGAGCAAAAAAATGCGGAAGACCGTCCTACAAAGGTAGTGGATGCAAAACCAAAATATTTGCGAGAAGTCAGCAAGTCTTTGCAAGTTGATTTTGTTCATCAAGAAAAAGATTTTGCAGATTTTAAGGTGCAACCAATATTGCCACATAAGCATTCACAAAATGGTCCTGGGATTGCTGTTGGAGATATCAATGGCGATCAATTAGAGGATTTTTTCGTAGGAGGTTCCGCAGGATTCCCCGCTTATTTTTTCTTGCAAAAAGAATCCGGAGAATTTACTAAAGTAAAAGTGTCATTTGATTCGACTTATACAGATATGGGAGCTTTGCTATTTGATGCAGATAGCGATGGTGATTTGGATTTGTATGTGGTAAGTGGTGGAAGTCGTTTTTCAACCAACAGCAAATATCAGGACCGCCTTTACCTCAATGACGGTACTGGAACCTTTACCAAAACACAAGAAGCCATTCCCACCATGACCGCTAGTGGGAGTTCTGTCATCGCAGGAGATTATGACCAAGATGGAGATTTAGATCTATTGGTGACCGGTAGGATTGTTCCAGGTGCTTATCCAATGCCTGCGAAGACTTATCTTTTGCGAAATGACTCGAAGGAAGGGAATTGTATTTTTAAAGATGTGAGTAAGGATTATTTGCCGCAAGAAGGTCAGCTTGGTTTGGTTTCCAGTGGACTTTTTACCGACTTTGATAATGACAATCAATTAGATCTTCTCCTGGTAGGAGAATGGATGCCCCTTACTTTTCTAAAAAATACAGGAACCCAATTTGTAGAGCTAGCTCCTTCTTCCTCCGGAGTCAATAATTCTAGTGGATGGTGGAATAGTATCGCCGGGGCAGATTTTGATAAAGATGGAGACATCGATTATGTCATAGGCAATCGCGGCTTAAATTCTTTTTACCAAGGCAGCCCCAAAGAGCCCTTGCAAGTCTATGCAAAAGATTTTGACAAAAACGGAAGAATAGATCCTGTGATGGCTCACTATATCAATGGTAAAAATCATCTTGCTCCGTCCAGAGATATGTTGATCGAACAGATTAATTCGATGAAAGGGCGCTTTAAAACCTATAAATCTTATGGCGATGCCACCTTCGATCGCTCTTTTACCAAAGAAGAAATAAAAGATGCCTATGTTCTAAAGGGAAATAATTTTTCTAGTAGCTATCTTGAAAATTTAGGCAATGGTCAATTTAGCCTTCGAGCATTGCCACAAGAAGCTCAAATCGCCCCCATCTTTGGTATCCAAACTTGCGATGTCAATCAAGATGGCCATCTCGATTTGTTGTTGGTTGGAAATTCCTACGCCTCCGAGGTCATGCTTGGGCCTTATGATGCTTGCAAAGGACTAACTCTGCTAGGGGATGGGAATGGAGCATTTTCGGTACTAGATATTCGAAAAAGTGGTTTCTTCTCTGACCTCGATACCAAAGCAATGGCTCGAATTACTATTGGTAAAAATCAAGATCATTTTTTGGTCAGCAGAAACAGAAGTTCTTTGCAAATATTTTCATCTAACTCTAATAAGATGACGACCAGCCAGGTTTTGAAAAAGGAGGATCAATATGCAATTATTCAAATGCCTGATGGGCAAAGCTATAAAGAAGAGTTTTATCATGGCTCCGCTTATCTTTCTCAATCGTCCCGAAATGTAAATTTCCCAAGAGATGCAGAGAAGATAAGTATCTTTGATAGTCAGGGAAAACAAAGAATTATTAACCATTAAACAGACAACGATCTATGATCGTACGATTATGTTGAGGTCCATTTTATTTCTGGTGCTTTTATGCCTTCTGGTATGTTTTGCCTGTGTAAAAACAGCAAACAAAGCAGATGCCGTATTTCAATTGATGAGTCCGCAAGATACAGGTGTGGATTTCGTAAATGTCATCGAAGAGACCGATAGCTTCAATATGTACACTTTTATGAACATCTATACTGGAGGAGGAGTGGCAGTTGGCGATATTAATAAGGACGGTTTGGAAGATTTATTTTTTAGTGGCAATCGAGTGAGCAGCCGACTTTATTTGAATAAGGGCAATTTGAAATTTGAAGACATTACCAAATCTGCAGGTGTCCAGACCGACCGATGGTGTACAGGAGTGGCTATGGTGGATATCAATCAAGATGATTGGTTGGATATTTATGTCAGCGTAAGCGGAGTTGGGATTGATGAAAAAAAATCTAATTTGCTTTTTATCAATCAAGGCGACCAGACTTTTAAAGAAAGTTCGGCTCCTTATGGCTTGGCTGACCCTGGACAAATTATGCAATCAAGTTTCTTTGATTATGACCGAGACGGAGATTTGGATGTTTATTGTATTCTCAATCCGGTCGATTATACCATGTCTAGTGTCAACAAGGTGAAGAAACGATCTTTGAATGGGGAAAGCAAAAGTACAGATCGACTTTATCGAAATAATGGCGACCAAACTTTTACAGAGGTATCAAAAGAGGCTGGGATTCTAGTGGAAGGTTATAGTCTTGGTCTGGCGACTGCTGATATCAATAAAGATGGTTGGGTCGACATCTATGTTTCTAATGATTTTCTCACCAATGATATTTTGTATATCAATAATCAGGATGGTACTTTCTCTAATCAAGCTAGTAGTCATTTGGATCATACAAGTTTTGCTGGCATGGGCAATGATATTGCAGATTTCAATAATGATGCCTGGCCAGACATTATAGTGGTAGATATGTTGCCTGAAGATAATTATCGCCGAAAAATGATTATTCCTAAAACGAGCTACGATAAATTTCAACTCACCCTTAAGATGGGCTACGAAGCACAATACACCCGAAATACGCTACAAAGAAATAACGGCGATGGAACCTTTAGCGAAGTCGGCCAAATGGCTGGCCTTGACCAAACCGATTGGAGCTGGAGTAGTTTGTTCGCTGACTTTGACAATGATGGTGATAAAGACCTCTACGTCACCAATGGTTTTCTTCGAGACGTAGGAAATCTGGACTACATCAACTACCAAAGAAAAAACAGCACCCCCTTCGGAAAGAAAAGCGAACAGTTTAAAAAACGCCTCGAAGCCATTAAAGCATTGGGAGCCGTAAAAATTGAAAACTATGCTTTTGAAAATATGGGAGGAATACGTTTTGAAAAGAAAAATATAGATTGGGGCTTTGGACAAAAAAGTAGTTCCAATGGAGCCGCTTTTGCAGACTTAGATAATGATGGAGATCTGGAAATGATTGTCAATAATGTAAATGATCCTGCTTTTATTTATAAAAACAGAAGCGACCAATTGGAGGATAAAAATTACTTGCAGATTGCTTTAAAAGGAGCACTAAAAAACAAACAAGGAATTGGTGCAAAAGTTAGGATCAAAACGGGGGAAGTAGAGCAGTATTATGAGCACAATCTTTATCGGGGGTACGAATCTACTGTTAGTCAAATCATACATTTTGGGTTAGGATCAAATCAAGCCATTGAAAGATTAGAAATTACCTGGCCCGACGGAAAGATAGAAAAACAAGAGAACCTTAGTGCCAACCAAAGAATCACCTTAAATTACAAGCAGGCAAAAAATCCTGAGAAGGAAATAGCAAGTAATTCAGAACCCTTCTTTAGCACCAATACCGCCAAACATCATTTGAACTTTAAACACAAGGAAAATGATCAGGTAGATTTTAAAATACAAGCTTTACTACCTCATCAACATGCTCAAAATGGCCCAGGCATTGCCGTAGGAGATGTTAATGGGGATGGATTGGATGATTGTTATATTGGGGGAGCAAGTGGTTATCGTGGTACCTTGTTTATCCAAGAGAAAGGTGGTCAATTTACGAGTAAAACTTTGCCTCATCATGAAACAGAAGACATGGCTGCATTATTTTTTGATGCAGATAAGGATGGCGCACAAGATTTATTTATTGTAAGTGGGGGAAGTAAATTTCCGATGGACTCTCCTAAATATAAAAATGTAGTTTATCGCAATAATGGCCAAGGTGATTTTACTAGCAATGGTGTATTTTTTCCAGACTTATTTGAAAGTGGATCTTGTATGTCTGCCGCAGATTTTGATAAAGATGGAGACCTCGATTTATTTATCGGAGGAAGAGTCAAGCCTGGTGCTTATCCATTAGCAGCAAAGAGTTATATATTGCGGAATGATTCAGAAAAAGGTGTTCTTCTTTTTACCGAGCAGAATAGGACTTTTTTCCCGGAAGGGGCGCCTACTGGAATGGTTTGTGCGAGTTTGTGGACGGATTTCAATAATGATGGTTGGCAGGATTTGATTGTAACAGGGGAGTGGATGGACATCCAATTTTATGAAAACAAAAAGGGGCTACTTTATCGCTCTAAAAATACTGGGCTGACCAATGCACATGGTTGGTGGAACAGTATTACCGCAGGAGATTTTGATGCAGATGGAGACATGGATTATGTATTGGGTAATTTGGGGCATAATTCCAGATATAAACCTTCACCGGAAGAGCCCCTAAGCTTGTATGCCGCGGATTTTGATAAAAACGGTAGGATTGATCCAATTCTTTGTCATTACATCGATGGTGAAAATTATATCGCCCATCCGCGAACACAATTGATCGACCAAATCAATGCCATGAGAGTGCGTTTCAAAACCTATCACGAATATGCCGAAACAACTTTTGATCGATCCTTTACCAAAGATGAAATTCAAAAGGCACAAGTGTTTACAGCTGAGACTTTTAGCAGTAGTTATCTCGAAAATCTAGGGAATGGAAAATTTGCAATAAAAGCTTTGCCACAAGAAGCACAGATTGCTCCAGTTTATGGAATGATCACGGAAGATTTTGATGGCGATGGTCATTTAGATATACTCCTGGCAGGAAATTCCTTTGCTACCGAAGTGACTATTGGTCGTTATGATGCAGGGAAAGGCTTGTTATTAAAAGGAAATGGAAAAGGGGATTTTCAGTCGATTAGAGCTAAGGAATCTGGTTTCCTTTCCAATGGAGATGCCAAAGCTTTAACGCGATTAATGCTTGAAAAAGAACCCTTATATTTGTTGTCTAATAATGCGGATAGCTTAAAGGTTTTTTCCAAAAATAAAAAGCATTCCAAAGCAATTGTTCGGCTAGAAGCACTTGATGAATCAGCTCAACTTACTTTTTTAGATGGCCACACTCAAAAAGTAGAATTTTATTATGGAGAAGGATATTTATCCCAAACTTCCAGACAATTACTCTTATCAGATCAAGTAATAAGCATTGACATTTTAAATAGTAGCTCCGAACGGAGAATAATCAATTTACAATCCGATAAGATCATTCAACTGTTGAACCAAAACTAAGGAAACTCATTTTTCGCACCATAAAGACTTGATTTGAAGAAGACGTATTTACTTGGACCCTTTTTTTTATTACTGATTTTGCACTCGCAATGCCAGCAGGAGCAATTCAATAAAGCAGCTTTGGATAAGTTTAGCCAAGACCAGCAAATAAAATGGAATAAGGATTTGACCAAAGTCATGGTGACCGATATTTTCACTCCACCAGTATGTAGTCGAATCTATGCTTACCCCAATATCGCTGCTTACGAAGTGATGGCTATCGCCAATCCTAAGTACAAAAGCTTAGCTACAAAATTAAGAGACCTAACTGCTCCTCCAACTACCGAGGAAGAATACTATTGGCCAATGGCAAGCATCGTTGCTTTTGCAGTCGTAGCGGAAGAGTTAGTCTATGGAAAAGAAATTATTGATTCTGTCAAAAACGAATACCTAAACGAGGTTCAAAATTTGGGCATACCCCAAAAATTATACCAGCAATCATTGGAATACGGAGAAGCAATTGGCCAGCACATTATCCAATGGGCAGAAAGCGATGGCTATTTACAACGGACCGCCAAACCTCAATACAGCATCCTGGAAGGCCCTGGCAAATGGAAACCAACACCACCAGATTATATGCCCGCCATAGAACCGCATTGGAATACTATTCGCTTGATGGTATTGGATTCTACCAGACATTTTCCATCTTTGCCACATACGGCTTTTGATACCAAAGAACAATCGCTCTTTTATAAAGAAACCATAGCAGTCTATGAAGCCGTAAAAAACTTGGACGAAGAAAAAACCAATATCGCGAAGTTCTGGGATTGCAATCCAAACGTTTCCAACACCAAAGGACATTTGATGTTCTTTGATCAAAAAATTTCTCCAGGAGGGCACTGGATGTCTATCGCAGGAATTGCTTTAAATAAAAACAAAGCAAGCATAGAGGAAACGGCAAAAGTTTTGGCCATGACCAGCGTTACCCTTTTTGATGCCTTCATTGCCTGTTGGGAAGAAAAATACAGCAGTAGTTTGATTCGTCCAGAAACCTACATCAATGAATACATAGACCCCGATTGGAAACCACTTTTACAAACGCCAGCTTTCCCGGAATACACTAGCGGACATAGTGTAATCTCTACAGCGGCCGCAGAATTACTCACAGATATTTTTGGAGACCATTTTTCTTTCCACGATGACACCGAAGTCCCCTACGGTTTGCCCGCTCGTGATTTTACAAGCTTTAGGGCTGCGGCATCAGAGGCAGCGATTAGTAGGCTTTACGGAGGCATTCATTATATGCCAGCAATAGAAAATGGGGTAGAACAAGGAAGACGACTTGGAAATTACATTACAAAAGAACTCAAAGACATTCAATAAATGACAAAAGCTAAGTTTAGTTTTTCTGCTTTAAGTAGAAAAGAGGATATAGAAAAATTGCAGTCAGAAGAATTTGACTTGCTAGTGATTGGTGGTGGAGCAACGGGAACCGGAATTGCCTTAGACGCAGCTGCCAGAGGATTGAAAACAGCATTGGTAGAGAAAAAGGATTTTGCCTCCGGAACCAGTAGTAAGTCCACCAAATTGATCCACGGAGGTTTGCGTTATCTCAAACAACTAGAAATTGGCCTGGTCCATGAAACTGGCACAGAAAGAGCCATTGTGCATAAGCTAGCACCGCATTTGGTCTTACCAGAAAAAATGCTGATGCCTTTGATAAAAGGTGGTACCTACGGGAAATGGGGAACCTCTTTTGGTTTGATGGTTTATGATATCTTGGCGCGAGTAGAGAAAGAAGATCGTCGGGTTATGCTTTCCAAAAAACAGGCCCTGAAACTGGAGCCTTTACTGAATGAAAAAGTTTTAAAAGGTGGCGGCTATTATGCGGAATATCGAACGGATGATGCCCGATTGACGATAGAGTTAATAAAAACCGCTCGATCTTTTGGAGCCCTGGCTTTAAATTATTGTAGCGCCAAAGATTTTATTTATAAAAAGGATGAAATCAGCGGAGCAGTGGTTTGTAATGAGTTAACGGGCGAGGAATTTCAGATCAAAGCCAAGAAAGTCGTTTCTGCCGCTGGACCTTGGGTAGACCGCCTACGCGACAAGGATGGTTCCTTAAGTGGCAAAAGATTGCACCTGACCAAAGGTGTTCATTTGGTTTTTCCTCATGATAAATTTCCACTAAAGCATACCACCTATTTTGATGCTCCTGATGGGCGAATGATTTTTGCGATTCCAAGAGGAAGGGTCACTTATGTTGGAACGACAGATACGACCTATAAAGGAAACCTGGATCGAGTGGTGACGACTAAGGCGGATGCGGATTATTTGTTAAAAGTCATTACCCATGCTTTTCCAGATATTCAATTGCAAGAAAGCGATATTTTATCCAATTGGGCAGGCTTACGCCCCTTGATCCACGAGGATGGAAAATCTCCTTCAGAGCTTTCTAGAAAAGATGAGATATTCATTTCTCCACAAGGCTTAATCTCTATTGCCGGAGGTAAGTTGACCGGGTATCGGAAAATGGCCCAAAGAATCGTCGATCTTGTTTTAAAAAAACTAGACCTCCCTTTTGTCAAATGCAATACCCAAAATATTCCCTTGTCTCCTGATCCAATTGCCAATACCAAAGCAGTAAAAGCATTGATACAAGCGATGGAGGGAAAAGTGACTCAGCTTGGTTTAGATAAATATTTTGCCTGGTACCTGGTTACCAATTATGGAAAACAGGGCGATGAGATTTTGGCGCAAATGAAAAATTATAAGGAGGATGATCCAGAAGTGGCTTTTGGCAGAGCAGAAGTTTGGTTTGGTATGCATCAGGAAATGGTCGTTCGGGCAGAAGATTTTTTTGTGAGAAGAAGTGGCCGATTGTACTTCGAAATCAACAGCATTGCTAAGATAAAAAATGTGGTTTTAGAAGACATGAAAAAAGAACTGGCTTGGAATGAGGCTAGGTTACTAAGAGAAACACAAGAATTGGATGGATTGCTTTATGATGCCACTCATTATTACGATAAAGAATTGGTCTAATCGAAAACAGAAAACGAAAGCAACTGGAATTTACATCCTGTTTCCTCTAGCAGGAAATACAAACTTGGAGGAGTAAATTTTTCAGGCTTTGAAATAAACTAAATTTAATGGCGAACCTTACGCTAGCAGCTTGGAAAGAAATTGAAATGATCTCCGGAGTCGAGGCGATTCCAGATGGTCAATTGGGAATCTACGTCAAAGCAGAAACAGGCAATTTCGCTATCCGCCATACCATAGATCAACAAGCAGGGATTTCTATACTACATTTTACCTTACACGCTAAAGAAAAACTAGAGCCCAAACCAATAAAACTAGTCTGGAAAATCCCCGCGATCAATCTCCGAGGTACCTGGACCAGTAACTATGACCATACCAAGCGAATCTATGCCGAATGGGAATCCACTATTGTCAAATCACGCGTAGCTTATGAAACACCAGTAGTTGGATTGTACAGCCATGAGGATGACAATATCCATACCTTTGCTTGTTCTGATGCACTTAATCTTGTACAGATGGGCGCAGGTTTAAGAGAAGAAAGTTCTTGGGTATATTGCAGCATTGAATTGTTTACGGAGCGAATGGCGATGATGCGTGATTTTGAATTTAGCATTCGTCTTGACAGCCGCAAAATCCGTTATGAAGAGGCATTGAAAGAGCTTGGGGAATGGTGGGCAGGCCCAATGGGATATCTGCCGATTGCGGCTCCGGATATCGCCCGCATGCCTATGTATTCCACTTGGTATAATTACCATCAAGAAATTGAGGAATCCACCTTATTGGCAGAGTGTAAAAAAGCTGTGTCATTGGGTTATCGGACGATTATTGTCGATGATGGTTGGCAAACAAAAGATAATAAGCGAGGCTATGCCTTTACTGGAGATTGGCAGGCGGATCGTTTTGCAGATATGAAAAAATTTGTAGAGAACGTTCATGCGCTGGACATGAAAGTGATCCTTTGGTATAGTGTGCCTTTCTTTGGAAAAGAATCTGCGGCGTATCAGCAGTTTAAAGGAAAGTTCTTGCGGTATTCAGAAGAATGGAATGCAGCGATCTTAGATCCTCGCTATCCTGAGGTTAGAGCCTATATTGTAAGTGTCTATACCAAAGCATTAAAGAACTGGAATCTAGATGGCTTTAAATTGGATTTTATTGATCACATTCTAAGCTATCCGGATACCCAATTAAGCCAGGAAGAGGGGAGGGATTATGCCTCGGTTAATGCAGGCGTCCATCGACTGATGACAGATGTCAGAAAGGCTTTGGTGGCCCTTAAGCCAGATATTATGATTGAATTTCGCCAGCATTACATCAGTCCGCTAATGCGAACTTTTGGGAATATCTTTCGGGCACATGATTGTCCCAATGATGCCATTACCAATAGAGTAAGAACCACCGATCTTCGTTTGCTTTCTGGCGATACGGTCATCCACTCGGATATGTTTATGTGGCATTATTCGGAACCGGTGCATTTGGCTGCCTTGCAATTTCTAAATATCCTTTTCTCCGTTCCACAACTTTCCGTAAGGCTAGAAGAAATTCCTGCGGATCATCATCAAATGATTAAATTTTACACCAACTACTGGATAGAAAATCGAAAGATCTTATTAGATGCCCCCTTGGAAGCTAAATTGCCATTAGAATCTTATCCTCAACTTACAGGAAAAGGAAAAAACAAAACCATTATTGCACTCTATCTGGATTTGGTAATTGTCTTAAAAGACGATTTGCCTTTGGCATTGGATATCGTGAATGCCAAAACTTCAGATAGCATAATACTTGATGTAGAAAAGTTGGATGGAAAGTATACTTATCAGACTTTTAACTGTTTGGGGAAGCAAGTACAAAAAGGGGAATTACAATTAGCGGCAGGATTGATAAAATTAAATATTCCTCCCTCCGGTTTAATTCAATTAAAAGCAATCGATCAGTGATCCAAGAAAACCTACATAGCAATTTGCATCCAGATCGAGATCAAAAGGAAACCTACTTTTGGGAAAACCCTCAGATTTTTAATATTGGCCAACAATTGCCTCATGTTACCCTGATGCCTTTTTCGCAAGTAGAAGATTTATGGGAAAAATCCAGCGCAGAATCAGAATGGCAGATTCCTCTCAATGGCGATTGGCAATTCAAGTGGTCGGCTTGTCCGGCAGAACGTCCAGTAGGTTTTCAGCAAAAGGACTTTGATACCAGTGATTGGGAAACCATCCCCGTTCCTTCCAACTGGGAAATAGAAGGGTATGGCATTCCGATTTATGTAAATGACCGATATCCATTTCCCAAAAAACCACCCCATGTTCCACACGACAATAATCCGGTGGGCGCTTATAAAAAGAAATTTACTATTCCAGAAGACTGGAAGGATCGAGCGGTTTTCATTCAATTCGGAGCGGTCAAGTCTGCGGCTTATTTTTGGATCAATGGAACTTGGCTAGGTTATAATCAAGGCTCCAAGACCCCTGTAGAATTCAACCTAACACCTTTTCTTCAGTCAGGTGAGAATGAGATTGCGGTGGAAGTTTATCGTTGGTCAGACGGTGCTTATTTGGAGTGCCAGGATTTTTGGCGTTTGAGTGGAATGGAAAGGGAGGTTTGTCTTTGGTCTTCTCCCCAAGTGCATATTCGCGATTATTTTGTAAAGAGTACTTTGTCAGCAAATGGAGAGGAAGGTCTTTTTAGTGTCGCGGTGGAAGTCAATTGCTTGGAACGAAAAGAGTTGATGGAGAGTCTTGTATTGCAGGTGCAGCTATTGGATGAAAATAAAAAAGTGCTGTTTACGCAGGAACGAAAAATACCAACTTCTTCGGATCGACAGGAAATCAATATCCTAGAACGAATTTCCAATCCCAAAAAATGGAGTGCCGAGACCCCTCATTTATACCAAGTTGCATTGAGTCTCTTAGATCAAAAGGGGCAGCCCTTAGAAGTACTAGGTTGTAAAACTGGATTTCGGCGTTTGGAAATTAAAGGCGGGCAAGTCTTAGTCAATGGAATTCCCGTCACTTTTAAAGGAGTCAATCGACACGATCATGATGAGTATACCGGACACATTATTTCCAAAGAAAGTATGTTGGCGGATATTCGGTTGATGAAAGAAAATAACATCAATGCGGTTCGTTCGAGTCATTATCCGAATGATCCTTATTGGTATGAGTTGTGTGATCAATATGGCTTGTATGTGGTCAATGAAGCAAATATTGAAGCACACGGTTTAGGAGCCAATTTTCAAAAACCATATGATGCCGATATTCACACCTGCAATCGACCAGAATGGTTAGCTGCTCATTTGGATCGGGTAAAACGCATGGTGGAAAGAGATAAAAACCATCCTTCGATTGTCACCTGGTCCTTAGGAAATGAAGCAGGAAATGGACCTAATTTTAGAGCCGCTTATGATTGGCTAAAACAAAGAGATGATTCTCGTCCGGTGCAATACGAGCAAGCAGGCGAAGAAGAAAATACCGACATCGTTTGCCCGATGTATCCCAAAATAGAAGTGATTGAAGCCTACGCCCAAAAGTCACCAGACCGGCCGTTCATCATGTGCGAATATGCGCATGCGATGGGAAATAGCGTCGGTAATTTAATAGACTATTGGCGAGTGATAGATAAGTATCCTCAGTTGCAAGGTGGCTTTATTTGGGATTGGATGGATCAAGGCTTGGCAGCCGAAAGTACAAGTGGCGAAAAGTACTGGAAGTATGGTGGAGATTTTGGACCAGAAGGAACGCCTAGTGATAATAATTTTTGTATCAATGGCTTGCTTTTGCCAGATCGAACGCCGCATCCTGCCTTGTTTGAAGTCAAGAAGGTTTACCAATATATAAAAGTAAAAGCAAGGGGAATTCCTGGCGAGTTTATTATAAAGAATGAGTATGATTTTATAGATCTGCATGATGTTGAAATGCGATGGGAGGTTTTAGAAAATGGTTTAGAGATCGTAGAGGGAAAAGTTTCCGAATTCCGCTTGGCAGCTAAAGAATCGATGGAGTGGACTTGGCCAATAAGCTTGGCCCCAAAAGCTGGAGCAGAATACCATTTCAATTTTAACTTCTACTTAAAGGCGGATAAAGGATTATTGAGTAAAGGGCATAGTCTTGCCAGAGAGCAGTTTAAGTTAGATATTAGCAATATTGCAAAAACTACTAATAATCAAGGTTTTAGGAAACTTGAATTAAATAATAATGAAAAGTCTATTTCGATTGTAGGTGCAGATTTTTCTATTGCTATTTCCAAAACGGACGGGCTGATTTCTGATTATACCATTCATGGAAAACCTCTGATAAGAAAGGGCCCAAAGCCAGATTTCTGGCGGGCACCGCTTGATAATGATATGGGGAATTTAATGCCACTGCGTTTGGCTTGCTGGAAAGAAGCAAGTGCGGTTCAAGAATTGCAAGACATCCAAATCAAAACTTCCTCCCCTCAGCAAATGGACATTGAGATTCAGCTTAAACTCACCGCCGTAAAATCTCAATACCACATCAATTACCGCATCCACAGCAATGGCGAAGTGAAAATAAAAGCCACCTTTATTCCAGGCGACATGGATCTTCCCGAATTGCCACGTTTTGGAATGCAAATGGAATTATTGCCAGAATATGATCAGCTAAAATGGTTTGGTCGAGGCCCTCATGAAAATTACATCGACCGAAAAAGCGCCGCTTTTCTCGGAGTGTACCAATCCAATGTTGCCTCCCAATACCATCCCTATATCCGGCCACAAGAAACAGGGAATAAAACCGACCTGCGCTGGCTTTCTTTATGCAATGATTCGGGCAATGGTTTGCTGATAAAAGCAACAAGCCTTTTGAGTTGTAATGCACAAAATTACACCACAGAAGATTTCGACATTGGTCCATTCACAAAACCATTTAAACACACTTACGAACTAAGTCCTCGTCCCTGGATCACCCTAAATGTCGATGACCAACAAATGGGACTAGGCGGCGATGATAGCTGGGGGGCACATCCTCATGATGGGTATAAAATATTCCCTAAAAAAATGACCTACTCTTTTATTCTTGCGCCGATCATCAAGGCTAGGAAGCAGGTTGAATAAGAGGCATCCTTTAAAATAAACAACGAAACGAAAATGAATCACAACTATACCATAAAAATTACGGATATACCAGATGCCTTTGAATTGGAGGTAGAAAAAATTTCAGAATCAGATGGAATTGCCTGCTATAAGATGGTATTGAAAAGCGAAGAAGCTTCAGAATTATCTCCAATGAATATTCAGTGGCAAATCCCGGCACACAAGGTCAAAGGGGTATGGAGTACCAATGCGCTACATGCGAAACGATTAAAAGCAGATTGGGAAGAACCAACAGTCGAATCTAGAGTATCCGTTGATGCGCCGCTTATCTCCGTGTATGGTCATACAGATGAAAACGTAATGAGCTTTGCCTGTGCAGATGTCATCAACACCGTAGTGCTTTCCGCTCGCATTAGAGAGGAAAATAGTTTGATCTATTGTAAGGTTGAGTTATTCACAGAAAAGATGCCTTTGACCAAATATTATGAAACACAAATCTTTGTCGATACGAATCAATATCATTTTTCAAAAGCTATTAAAGGCGTTGCTCAATGGTGGGCGTCCTTTGATCACCTTAAGCCACTATCAACTCCTCTTGCAGCCAAATTACCTTTGTATTCGACCTGGTACGCTTACCATCAAGAGATGACGACAACAGCATTACTGGAGGAATGTAAAATCGCAAAAGAAATGGGGTGCGAACTCATCATTGTAGATGATGGTTGGCAAACCCTAGACAATAATCGAGGTTACGCTTATACCGGAGATTGGCAAGCTGAGCGATTTACAGAAATGAAGCAATTTGTAAAAGAAGTGCATCAATTAGGAATGAAGGTGATGATTTGGTATTCGGTTCCTTTTTGTGGAAAAAAATCTAAAGCCTACCAAAAATTTAAAGGTAAATTCCTAACGGAAAATCATCGATGGGCACCTGTCTTTGATCCTCGTTATCCTGAAGTCAGAGATTATTTGATTCAAACTTTTGCCGATGCTGTAATAGATTGGAACTTGGATGGATTTAAGCTGGATTTTATTGATGAATTCAGACTCTACCCGGAAACACAACTCAATTTGGATCAGGGCAGAGATTATGCTTCGGTAAATGAAGCGGTAGATCGATTGATGAAAGACGTGGCCATTGCTTTGCAAAAAATAAAACCAGATGTTCTCATTGAATTTCGCCAAAAATACATCGGCCCCGCAATGAGAAAATATGGGAATATGTTTCGAGCTTTCGATGCACCTAATGATAGCCTAAGCAATAGAATCCGTATCGCTGATGTAAAAATGCTTTGTGATACCACTGCAGTCCATTCAGATATGTTTACCTGGCATTATCAAGAGTCGGTGGAAATCGCCGCTTTACAGATTTCTAATATCTTCTTTTCTGTTCCACAAATTTCTGTTCGATTAGCGGATATTCCAGCCGCGCATAAGGAGATGCTTGACTTCTATTTGAAGTATTGGCTTTCCAAAAGGGAAATTTTTATGGATGGTCATTTTATCGCACATCGCCCCTCGGCCAATTATCCGCTATTATCAGGAGAAATGAACGGGAATATTATTTACGGAATCTACGACGAGAGGGTCGTGGATATTAAAAAACACTATAGCAATATCGACTTAATTAATGGCAAAGCTTCCGCCAACATAATTATTGACTGTTCTTTGGATTTAGGCGAATGCCAAATAAAAGTTTACAATTGTCAAGGCCAGGAATTCTCTAATCAAAAAATGACCTTGGGATTGGGCTTACATCGGATCAATGTTCCGGTATCCGGAATTGTTAGTATTCAATTTACAGAAAACAACTAAGTAAGAGTTGTTCGACCAAAAACATACTCTATAAAAATCACAACATGAATCAAATTTCTAACATCGACATCGGTATTATTGCCGCCTATTTTATTTTTGTCCTAGGCATTGGGTTTTGGATTGCTCGCAAGACCAAAGACAGTGAGGATCTTTTCCTTGGAGGAAGAACCTTTACCTATGGCCTTATAGGACTATCCCTTTTTGCTTCGAATATTTCTAGTGCAACTATCATTGGCCTTTCTGGTGCAGCTTATAGTACAGGTGTTGTCCAATCCGTTTATGAATGGTTATCTGGAGTACCTTTGATTATTGCAGCTGTGGTATTCGTTCCGCTGTATTTGAGATCTCGGATTACCACCATTCCTGAGTTTTTGGAAAAGCGTTTTGATCGACGCTCGCAGGTATTCTTTTCCATAATGACCATTACCAGTAGTATTGTAATTGAAACGGCTGGCGGACTTTATGCGGGAGCTTTGGTTCTACAAACCTTTTTTCCCGACCTGGTCTTATGGCATGTCACCTTAGGCTTGGCAGTCGTAGCAGGTATCTATACCGCATTTGGAGGACTAAAAGCAGTGGTTTACACCGATGCGATTCAAGCCATCATATTAATCATTGGATGTTCTGCCTTGACCTATATTTTATACGGTCAATTAGATTTTTCGTGGGATCGGGTATTGGCAGCAGCTCCAGAAGGTCATTTCTCTATGGTCCGTCCGATAGGGGATGAGACTATGCCCTGGACTGGTTTGTTACTCGGTGTTCCTTTTCTAGGTTTTTGGTATTGGACAACCAACCAATACATCATTCAAAGAGTATTGGGAGCGGTAGATATAAAGCATGCTCGTTGGGGGATGATTTTGGCTGGTTTTCTAAAAGTTATTCCACTTTTTATCATGGTTATTCCTGGAGCAATGGCGATTAGTTTATATCCGGGCATTGAAAATCAGGATATGGTTTTTCCAACGATTGTTACTCAGGCTTTGCCAGTCGGAATGGTTGGTTTGGTATTGGCCGGTTTGATTTCTGCGATTATGTCTAGTGTGGATTCTACTTTGAATTCTGCTTCCACCTTAGTGGTGGTCGATTTTGTAAAACCGATGAATCCTGGTATTTCAGAAGAAAAAATCACTTGGTATGGACGTGGAACGACCTTGGTTTTAATGATTGTCGCGGCCTTATGGGCACCTTATATTGCCAACTTTCAAGGACTTTGGGTTTACTTACAGCAAATGTTCTCCATCTTGGTTCCTCCGATTGCAGTGATATTCTTAGTTGGTATTTTTTATAAACGTGGAAATGGAGATGGCGCTATTTGGACCTTAATCATTGGTACCATACTAGGGGTTATCATTTTTGTTTTGGGGGAAAATGATTTGTGGCATTTCCATTATACTTCCAATGTAGGAATCATGGTTGCTGTAAGTACGATCGTATTTATTTTAGTAAGTAATATGACACCAGCACCAGATCCGGCGGAAGTGGCCAAGTATACCTTTAGAAAAGAATTACTCGATGATGGGATGGAAGGTTTGCCCTTCTATAAGGATTATCGCTTCCACATGGTATTATTGGTTCTATTGATGGCTTATATTCTTTATGCTTTTTGGTAGAAAGAAAATTTTAAGCTCTTTACGGCTTTAATTAAATATACTGTTAGGGCAAGAGTCATCTGAAATGTTAGATGACTCTTGTCGTGTTGAATGGAAAAAGGAAAGCATTTTATATTTTATTGAAATAGCTTCTCTGATTTGTTTATTTTTGGAAAAGCACTTCCCTTTATAGATGGAAGAATCAAGAAGAAAATTTAGCAAACAAACATCAATATTATGCCTGCCAATTTTAAAATAAATGGACGTTCGGTAGAAAACCTGGACATTGATCCAATGACACCATTGCTCTGGGTCATTCGCGATGAATTGAACTTAAAGGGTACCAAATACAGCTGTGGCAAATCACTTTGTGGAGCTTGTAGTGTACACGTTGACGGAGAACTGGTTCGTTCCTGTTCTTTTCCAGTAAACCTGGCAGAAGGAAGCGAAGTCACCACCATTGAAGGGCTTAGCCCGGATGAAGCAGCATTACATCCCGTCCAACAAGCATGGATTGAAGAGAATGTCTTGCAATGTGGTTATTGCCAACCAGGCTTTATGATGGCTGCTGCCAAATTACTCGAAAGAATTCCCAATCCAACGGATCAGGAAATCAAAGACAGCATCACCAATATCTGCCGTTGCGGTACCCAACCTCGAATCATTAAAGCCATCAAACGCGCTGCTCAATTGAATCTTTCTCAAGAGACCACTCCTAAAACAAACATCCGATGAGTAATACTGAAAACACCAAGAAGAAAGGATTTTCCAGAAGGAAATTTTTTAAACGCACCGGAATTGTTTTAGGTGGAACAGCGGTCTTGCTCTATTTTGGGCGCCATAGAATTCGCAGAAGTATTGCAGGAATGGCCGCTAGTATGGATTCTCCTTCTGGCGTTACCGACTTTTCTCCTAAAATATGGTTCGATATCAATGCTGATAATAAAATCATCGTTCGTTCTTCCAAAGAGGAAATTGGACAAGGGACTTTTACGGGCATAGCCATGTTGGTGGCCGAAGAACTCGAAATTCCTATTACGGATGTAGATGTTGTTCCAGGAGGATTGGCTGGACCACCTGACATGGCCGGAACCGGCGGAAGTATGAGCTTGGGAGCACTCTATATTCCTTTACGGGAAACGGCGGCCACTATGCGCGAAATGATTAAGAACGCAGCTGCAGCCAAATTGAATATTGATGTAAATACCGTCAAACTCAATAAAGGATTTATCGGCAGTGGATCCAAAACCATCGCTCTTTCTGAGCTTGCACAAAATTGGAACGATTGGAAAATCCCCAAAGAGGTTAAGATCAAGAAACGCAGTGAATTTAAAATAATTGGACAGCCACTGCCAAGGATAGATCTTATCCCAAAGGTCATGGGGAAAACGCCCTTCTGTATTGATAAGAGTATGCCCGAAATGCTTTGCGGAGCGATTTTGAGAAGTCCTTATTTGGAAGGGAAACTCCTATCAGTAGATGCTTCGGAAGCGGAAAAGATGAAAGGCGTGGTAAAAGTCGTACAGGAGAAAGATTGGGTCGGAGTCGTTGCAGAAAAAAGATACCAGGCAGAAATGGCCTTGAAGAAATTGAAGGTGGAATGGGATCAGGGAAAAATGTGGCAACAGGAAGAACTAGAAGCACTGCATGAAGAAGGCAAAGTAGTAGGCGTAACCGTTCAGAAAGACGGAAAGGCTGATGCGGTAATTGAGGACAATAAAACCAATGCTTTAAATGCCACTTATGAAGTACAATATCTAGCACATGGACAAATGGAACCCATCGGGACCATTGCTCATTTTCAAGAAGATAAAATACACATCATCGCGAGTACCCAAGCAGTAGATCACGTAGCCAATGCACTGAAAAGTGAATTTGGAATTTCTAAGAAGAAGATGACTATTGAAACTTCTTTTGTTGGAGGTGGATTTGGAGGCCGGCATTATGTTTTTCATTTGCCAATAGACGCTTTGTATTTGTCAAAAGCCGTTGGTAAGCCCGTGCATTTACTTAGAACCAGAGAAGAGGAATTCCAAGCAGCTTATGTGAGACCTTATGGTAGAAACTTTATGGGCGCTGCGATTAATCCAGAAACAAAGCGTATTGAAGCACTGAGAAATGTACAGGTTTCTGGAGATATGAATTTAAAGAATTTGCCAGTACCAGGATTGATGACGCTTTTGGGAGCAGATTTTCTGGGAACCGGGCATGGGGTTCATATAGAATATGAAATCCCGAATCGTTTTGGTAGAATTGAGAATGTAGAAACGCCGGTGAATACCAGTATTTGGAGAGGTGTCGGTTGTGTACCCAATGGTTTTGCCAGAGAATCTTTTATGGATGAAATTGCTCGTAAAATCAGCATTGATCCTTTTGATCTGCGTTTAGAACACCTTACCAATGGTGACGATATTATGCAGAAAAGAATGAGTCGAGCTTTACTTAGTCTGCGTCAAGAAAGTGCTTGGGATAGCCCGAAAGAAGATGGTGTTGGACGTGGAATGGCCATTTTTGTAGATCGCAAGACCATCGCTGCAATGGTTGCGGAAATAAAAATTGTGGATGGACTTTATAAAGTGACTAAGGTAACTCAAGTCATTAATCCAGCGATTGCCATTAATCCAGAAAGCATTCGCAAGCAAGCGGAAGGCTGTATCATGATGGGCATCAGTTCTTCTCTTACCGAAGAAGTTACGATCAAGGATAGTCAAATTCAGCAGAGCAATTATCACAATTATAAAATGGCTTATGTTGCAGATACGCCAGAGATTAAAATCGTCATTCAGGAAGACGAAGCGGCGGAAAGGCCGTATGGAGTAGGGGAGCCCCCTATCGCTCCTGTAGCACCTTCCATTGGCAATGCCATTTTTGATTTGACTGGAAAAAGATTGCGGCGATTGCCTTTTGCGAAAGTTTGATTTCTTTCTTTGAGAAATATATAAAACCTAAGTGCTTAATCTTTTAGCATTTAGGTTTTTACATTTAATTGGCTACTTGTAATTTGAGCCAAAGAGAACTAGGCACAGAACAGACTAGTTCGGTCCTGAGCCACCACTACAACAACTTCGTCTTGACCAAGTCCAGATTGGTCCAGGTAGGTGATCGCATGTTATTTTTTGTTGAACCCAGTATCGTTTGCCACTTGCGCAATCCGTTACTTGCCAACAGGCAGACCCAACATCTTGAACGTTACAACCCCTTGAACTCGCAGCGAGAGCATTAGATTCTGGAATGTAATCTTTAAACTCTTCTCGGAGTTTGTCAAAATCTTCCTGGGTAAAATCGTTTTGATAATATTCCATCAGTTCCTCTGAAGTCAATTCAGCCAATTCTTCCGATAAAGTGTAATAAAACATTTCGTCTTCTAAGACTTCCGTGGTAACAGATTCGTCAGTGACTTCATTGACTACTGGTGCCATTTCCGTTTTTGTACAGGCATTAAAAACCAGTGTAAGTATACCTGCGCAAAGCAAGTAGAATAAATAATTTTTGGATTTTGAAAATTTCATAATTATTGAGTTTTGATGTTATGTAATCTTTGGAGCTGATAAAGAAGTTGTTTAAAAAAGCCCTCAGTGATTTCTTGACAAGTCGTCGGGTACACTTATCAATAATTTCATCACGACTTTTCAAAAAACTTCAAATAAAACATTTCGACAATGGACTTTGATTCGCTGCTTACTCGTCGAAACATCTTGCTATTTATTGAATTGGCAACAAGATAAATGGGTGTCCTGACATTATTTGGCAGTGGCATTTTTTTAAGAAAAACTGGATAAAAAAATAAGGAGGGGGAGGAGGTGTGCTTTATTGAAAAAATGCTTTGAAAGATAGGAATAAGGAGTTCTAATTGGAGCCTCTAAATCGCAGACTTCCAATGAATGCAAAAAGTTTTTCGCCAATCAAAGCAGCTTTTGAATTTTGATTTTTTCAAGGTCCCATTAATTTTTTTCGACTATTCTAAATAGAAAAACCATTTTGCTCTTGATTTTATGTAACCAGTTACGTAACTTACAACCTAAATACTTAAATTATGGATATATTCAGTGAATTAGGGGAGTTAGCGCTAGGTAGTCGGCTCCGCAGATTAAGTGATTACATCATGCAACAAGGCGTTGAAATCTACCAAAACCATCGTATAGATTTCGATCCCAAATGGTTTCCAGTGTATTATTTGCTCAGTACCAATGACCATTTGTCGATTACAGAGATTGCGAATCAACTTGGCGTCAGTCATCCTGCAGTGATTAAAAATGCAAAAGAATTAGAGAAAATTGGCTATATAGAATCTGTACAGGACAAGGACGATAAGCGGCGCAGATTAGTATCCTTGTCTGCTGATGGCAGAAAATTATTACCCAAAATTCAAGTGGTTTGGAAAGACATTGCCGGTAGTATATCTGAACTAATTCAAGCTCAGGAAGAACATCTTCTAAAAGCAATTCTAGAGATCGAGCAAGGATTTCGCGAAGAGCGATTTACAGCGCGTGTACGAAAATTTCGTGATGCCCGTATGCTACAGGCGATAGAAATTGTGGCTTACAAACCAGCCTACGGATCGTATTTCAAGGCTTTTAATTATGCTTGGATTGAGCGATACTTTTCTGTGGAGCCGATCGATATAGAGGTGCTGGAGCAGCATCAGAAAAAAATAATCAAGCCTGGGGGCTGTATTTTATTTGCTAAAATTGAAGGAACGATTGTAGGTACCTGTGCCTT
>CALLVY010000769.1 GCA_938015925.1 uncultured Saprospiraceae bacterium | reverse complement strand
GCATCCTCCACAGGTTGCAATAGCTTGATGACCTGCCTCATCCCCATCTAAGGCGTAAATAATTTCTTGTAAGTTTTTTAATTGTTTAATGGCTTCGAGGTGTTCCGGAGTTAATCCATTCGTGCCATACAAAGAAAGAAGGGCGTAGTTTTCTAACGGTAATTCTAATGTTTGTAGTGTCGCGGTGTCAATGATAGATTCGCAGAGGATTAGGATTTTAGTTTTTATTCCTGGATAATTTGGGTAGAGTCCTGAGCGGCCACTTTGGTAAAAATGAGAACTGCCTGTGATTCCACGACCATATAAACTTACGATCTCACCTTTGGCATTTTGTAATGGAAAAATAATACAACCTCGTCCCCATTTGTCTGCGGCCTTTCTTGATTTATAACCGACTTCCAACAGGCGCCAGGGGAGGCAACGAGCTTCGCAATATTGTTGAGACAGTTTGTGATGGTGTAAACTCTTTTGATAGGTTTTGAATAATTCGGAAGGAGTGAGTTTGGGCATCGTTGGATAAGTTGTGGTGTAGGTTTTTGTTGTGGGGATAACTCCGCAAAGAGATTTTGCTTTTTCAATCGCTTCGTGTTTGTTGCTCTTTTCCATTTTTAGAATGAAGTCGATTTGGTCCAGGTTATTGATCTCGCAACTTCCGGCAAAGCAATAGACGGTATTTGTTTCTGGGTAAACTCGCATACTTGCTTTTCGGTCGCCATGGAATGGACAACAGAGCATTTTATTTTTATTCGTAGATAAACCGTAGTGATTTAAAACCGTTTGGATCGACAATTGATTTTTAATTTGGGCAATGGTCATCGTCTTTGCTTTTTGATGATCAATTGATTTTTATGGACTTCTACTTTTACTTGGCCTCCTGGTTTAAAACCTGCTTGCTCTAGCCATGCTCCGCATAAGCGTAGTTCCGGAATGATACAATCTCGTAGGTTTGGGCGTCGACGATATTTGGAACTGATGGTTAATCGTCGGAAGTAGGCGGAGGATTTTGCTTTTAATCGAGGCATTTGTGGAGGATTTTCAGTTGAAGAATAAAAAAATAAAAAAAACATTTAGAACCGTATTAGGTCTAAATGTACCGTATTCAAACTATTTATCAAAACCCTATCCCACTTTTTTATCCTCTATAAGGTTCGTATATTTGAGTATACAATGAAAAAAAGAGTCTTTTAATCCGTATAAGGTATTGATTATGAGTAATTTTGGTAAAAAAGTAGCAGAACTTAGAAAGGAGAAAAAAATTTCACAGGCAGAGTTAGCTAAGCAACTCAAGACCTCTGTTTCTGTCGTGGGAAGGTATGAACGGGGGGAGATGATTCCTTCTATTGAAGCAGCTGTAAAAATTGCTCACATACTTGATGCCACTGTAGGTTATCTACTCGGTGAGACCGACCAAGTTAATGTACTTAAAGACTCAGCTATGCTTGATAGATTGAATGATTTGGATGGATTTCCGCAAAAAGATAAGGAATGTATTGTTTACGCTTTGGATGCGATGATTCGAGATACAAAAACCAGGATTACCTATTCTTAGCTTTATTTTTTTCTTGCACAAAAAAGCAAGCGAATGAAATTCTTACTTTTATTTCATTCGCTAGTCTTTAAATAATCGTTGCCTAACTAATTCTTCTTTTGATGAAAGATAATCCTCAAGACTCTTGTCAGGGGACAGACTCTTTTTTATACGATTTAGCCCACCTATTAATTCGAATAAGTCGGGGTTGGTAATAAGAGCTACTTCTAAAGACTTTCCTTCTTCGGAAGATAATTGCCCTTCTAAAAGCTTAATAATTTTATCTATAATCATAACTATTTTTATACATTATAAAATAAAAAAAAGACACCCCAGATAGGGTGCCTCTCTTTCTGGTTAATCTCGGAAGAATTTTTTGAACCCTCCCATTGCTCTGCTACGCAGTTGTCGAACAGCTCCAACCGTCGTACTCATCCGCTCCGCTATCTCAGCATCAGCATATCCTTCTATGGTAAGTTCCATAACTATACGCTGTTTGTCAGAAAGCGAGGCAAATGCATTTTTCAAGTCAATCTTTAAATCAATACGTAATGATGGGTTATCCAAAGATATTGATGATCCTAAGTTGTCCTCTTCCAAAGGAATTAAACGCTTACCTTTTTTACGATTAAAAATCGTTGTACAGTAATTTTTTGCAATAGTGATTGCTAGGGCTGTATCATCTCTATTTTGGAACAAACCTTTTTGCACCGCCTTTAATATCTTTTTTTCAAATATCTCGGCTGTAATATCATTTGCTTGATTAGGATGGTATCTTGCTACCACCCCATAAATCACCTTAAAATAACGACGATACACTTTTCTAAAGCGAGAGTGATCTTCGCCACTGAGTAACATTGAGATTGTAAAATAAATCATTCGCAATCATGGTTACTGATGTTTCAGAAAAAGAGGACTTATATGTAAACTTAAATCGTAGTATTAAATATGATTTGACTCGTCAACGCCTTCCTGGATACATCCATGATACGATAAAAGAACGAGTCATTAGCGAAAAAACATAGTTCGGGTCTTTTCTAGATTGAAATTTTTAGTCATTTCCACCTTCGTTACTGTAGAATTTTGGATTACATTTTGAAGAATAACATTTTTCATAATAATTAAGTATTTAAAAGATTAAAAAAATAAAAAATCGCCTTAGGGTATTGATGAGAATACACCACACCATGAGGCGTGTCACTTATATAACTACAAGAAGTCCCAAAATATCACGTGACAAGCTATTTTTTTTTCAAACGTGATGATTTTCGGTTCCAAAGAGTTTATAGATTGAACGCTATTTGATAAAACTGTAAATCTAAAAATATGGCAGAATACGATTGTAACCGAACTTCTAAATGGAATGATATCACCTCTATCATTCGAAACGTCTTGATCATCTTAGGTATCTTGATCCAAGTATTTTGGTGGGCATGGCCGTACATCAACACTACTGTAAAATGGTGGAGCATCATCATTGTATTTATATTTTAAACCATTCCCCAAGCGCCCAAAGGCGCCCTCCGGAACCCCATGCAGTTATACGGCGTTCGCCAGCCCCTTCCACCGCAGGCCCTACGGGACACACGCCAAAATATCTATCCACTCCTGTCCTCACCACGCACCTTGCAGCCACACCAATCCGTTGCGGAGTCGCGGCTAGTTGGCTAGTTCACTTTGTTCCAGGGGCAGGCTCACAATTTATAGTTCGGTCGTTGACGCCCCTCCAGTTCAACCGCCCCCCAAGCACTCCCACTTCCGGGTCTACTCCCTGTGCTCGCTGCTTCACTCCTGCGGCAGCTGACCCAATCCACCAAGCAAACCCATCAGCCACCTCGTCGATACTCGCAACGCTTCGCTATTAAATCCAAACCAAGACACCACCTTCCATTCCATCATTCCACAAAATCTTAAGCAATTAATTTCCATGCCCGGCCTATTTTTTTTTCAATTGAAATGCACTCTCAAAAACGACCTTCCAATTGAAAAAAAAAGCCCCAGAAAAAAGAACCATTGCGCACAATGTTCCTTTTTTCTGGGGTCAAAAATTCGCGACAAAAAAACGATCAATTAAAAAAACAAACCCCCTTAAATACCCCAAAATAAAAAGCAGAACAAACACTCATTTTTTTTCCAAAGTATTTTTTCTGCTTTTTATTTTGGGGCTCAAAAGTTTTTATTCCTCCAGGACAAAGGCAAAGCCCAAACCTCCAGTAAAACTTTTGATCACCAAGTATGGAAAATAAAGGAAGAGGAATATTCCTAAAGGATGAAGTGGAAAATAATCTCGGAGAGTTAAGCGGCTAAAGTGGCTTGACCCGGCGGCCGTCTGGCGGTGAGCAGAGAAGCCGCCCAGAAGTAGGGTAAAGTAGAGCTGGTGTTTGGAACCCGACTGGGCGTGTGAAGTTTTGCTTAGTGCATGGCCTACTGAACTGCTCCGACAGGACGCCAAATCAAAAGCGGAGAAGGACTGCTTTTTTTAGCAGACCGGGAACCGCTGTGAGGAACCCGAAAAGAACCACCAGTACCATGACAGTTTGCGGCTTTGCCCAACTGGCGGGGTACTGGTAGTGAGTGGAGTCGTGACGAACGCCTTTTTACCTGTGAGGCGTTGGGTGGTGTGGGTGCTGATTGGAGTTGAGCTAAAAAAGCTATTTCAAGAAGAAGCTAATCTAGTTTTGTTTATTTTAAATAGATAATAAAAAAGCAAAATAAATGAGAATAAATAGAATACTAATGAATCATATTTGTGAATAGCAAATATAATATTCGTCACTTCAGTTCCTTCAATTGTTTCTGCATATCGAGAAATTAATTTATTAACCCCTATCGTCAATAAAAACAGTAAGGCGACACTTGAAAATAAAGTAAGGTTTGATCGATAGAAATCGGTACTTGAATTTAAGATCAAACGTTCAAATAATGCCTTCAAGATAAATATCGAAAACAGAATTGCAATTATTAAAAAACCAATATATATACTAATAGAAAGTGCTAGTTTTATCGTGATAAGTTTAAATCCTCCAGCTAGGAAAAAGAACATTCGTTCATAAAGGAAAAATAGTAAGATGCTATTTACAAAAAGATATTTCTTGTCAATCATATTTATATTTTTATAGGTACTCATTGTTACATCATCGAGTAAAAATAATATCGAATGGATTACCTCCTCTTAATGCACTAATATTATATTTTGGAGAGTTATTCTTTGTCTGGGGATTTAGTGCATGCATTTTTCCCAACCTCCTATGCCTCTTTCCTGCACCTCTTCCAATACCTATTTCTCCTCCTTCTCCTGCGAACTCAATTACATTGGTTTGAAGTGTGTTTTCCACTGTAGGATTGTATCCATTTTCGTATCCCAATTGTACATTTAAATTTGAATCAGTTACGACTCCAGTGTATTTAGAATAATCGATAATGGTTCTTTTATTTAAAGGCAATTCATGATCAACATTTTTACCATGGTCTTTGATATTATAACCAAACTTCTTTCCTAGTGCAGCATTCTTTTCAGCATTTGCTTCTTCGCCCGCTAATAATAACGATGTTAATTCGCCAACAAATTGGCCTTCTTGTCCATCCTTAATAACAAAAACCTCATCGCTACCATCTTCTGTTTCAAGAAGAGTATTACCACTTTCATCCACATATTTTGTCTCGATATGATCTCCATATTCGCTAACACTACCATTAAAACTTGATGCTAACCAGGCATTAGTTTTCGTCCATCCAGAATTTCCATCTTCCTTATCTGAATCCTCAGGAGCTCTTCCGCTTGGATCAATAAAAATTATTGGATTTCCAATGACATAGTTATATGAGGACCATGAAGAAAACTGTGTAGCCAACGGATCCAAACTCAAAAACCTCCCCACATCACTATCA
>CALLVY010000768.1 GCA_938015925.1 uncultured Saprospiraceae bacterium | reverse complement strand
TAAATATTACTTCACTCCTTTTCCTGTAGACTTACCGCAAGTTTATTTGGAGCGGATAGATAGCAGTTGGTATTATTCTCGAGAAACCGCTGCACTCACTTCAAAATTGCATCGACAACTTTTTCCATTTGGCTCGGACATCCTGGTCAATTTATTTCCCAAAATAGGACAACAACAAATACTAGGGCTCGCCTTGTGGCAATATTTCGGAATTTTAATTTTACTCGGAGTAGCCTTTCTTTTTCATTTTTTCCTGAGTCGCTTGATCAATCCATTGATTAAGAGATTAAGTCATTCTTACCTTGGTGATACTGGCATAGACTCTGGACAGGTTTGGAAGCTCGCGCGATATTTGAGCATCTTATTGATCATCAATTTGTTGAAATTATTTGCTCCTGCGCTTTTGCTTCCCATTCGACTTAATGAATGGCTTTATAAAAGCTTGAGTATTTTTGCGACGATCTTTTTGGTTTTGTTTCTTTTGAAATTGATTGACCTCGTTATTGTTTATGTCAAAAAGCTGGCACAGTCTACGGTACAGAAATACGATGAACAGATCATTCCCATTGTCCATACCTTCCTAAAAATCTTTGTCATCTTTGGGGCAATATTTCATGTTCTACAACTATTAGAAATCAATGTCACCGCACTTATTGCGGGAATTTCTATTGGTGGTTTGGCCTTAGCTTTGGCCGCTCAGGATACCGTAAAAAACTTGATTGGCTCTGCCATGATTTTTATTGATCGCCCTTTTCAAATCGGAGATTATATCGAATGGGCTGGACAGGCAGGAACGGTTACGGAAGTGGGTTTTAGAACGACTAGAATTCGCACAGGCGATACTTCTATCATTTCTGTTCCAAATGGAACGATCGCTAATGTAGCGGTGACCAATAAAGGCATGCGGGTTTTTCGGCTTTTCCATATGCAATTAGGTCTTACCTATGATACCTCTCCTGCTTTGATCGAACAATTTGTGGAAGGCCTCCGCGAATTGGTGCTCCGACATCCACAGACCAATAAGCAAGATTACTATATTCATTTCAATGGCATGAGTGCTTCTTCTTTGGACATTATGTTTCGTTGTTTTCTACTCGTTCCCGGCTACGGAGAAGAACTAAAAGTCAAGGAAGATCTTTTGCTCGGTATTCTAAAACTTGCTGATTTATTGGGCATTTCTTTCGCTTTCCCAAGCAGTTCGATCTATGTCGAACAATTTCCCGGAAAGGGAAAAGCCATGGTGGGAGAAGTAAAAGATCCTCAACTTTTAAAAGAAAAGATGGAAGCTTTTTTAAAGGACTTTGAAAAACAAGCAGGCGCATAATTCCCTTTTCCTCTCTTCTTAGTACTGAAGCTGTTTAAAACCTTTTTAATTTTCCGAATCTGACTTTGGGATCAATGGTGATCTAAAACAAATAGCTAAAATTAAAACAAAAAGTTTTAATTATATTTGTTTATTAGAAACATTTTGTTTTAATTTGTATCAACATTTAAAACATACTACATTCAATCACCTCCCAAAATCATTACTGTGAGAAATTATTGGTTAACACAAACAAAAGGGCTTAAAAACGAAATTCGAATGCATTGGAATGACTTTTCCAAAACACTTCAACACTATTGGCTTCGAGCATTGGTTCTTGGAATCATAGTGCTCTTACTCTGGCAAAAAGACTTGAGTTTTCAATTTGATCTTAGTGCTTCTCGTCCGATAGCTTCTCTTCAACAAACCAATTTTTCAAACGCTCCCCAACAAGCGGAAGTAGTACAATCCGCTATCTCTTTTGATTTCATCAACGATTTGATTCCACAAAAAGCAGTAGAAAAAAACAATCCCAAACCTCCTAGTCCAAGCGTAGCGGAACAACAAAACCTATCCAACACCTATTCCAATATGGCTTTCCAAACTTCGGCAAACCCCTCTCCTGCTGCGCAAAAAAACTGGACAAGCAAGAAGAAAAAACAAGAAGCTTATGTCAAACGTTTCGCCAAGGTTGCCCAAGCCGAAATGAAAAAATACAAGATCCCTGCTAGTATCAAACTCGCACAAGGTTTGATCGAAAGCAATGCTGGCGATAGTCGCCTTTCCCGAAAAAACAATAATCACTTTGGAATGAAATGCTTTTCCAAAAAATGTAAGAAAGGACATTGTAGCAATTTTACGGACGATAGTCATAAAGATTTTTTCAGAGTCTACAATACCTCTTGGGAAAGCTATCGCGCGCATAGTCACCTGCTCAATGGAAAACGTTATAAACACCTCAAAGGGCTTGGCAACAATTATAAAGCTTGGGCCCATGGTCTGAAAAAAGCGGGATACGCTACAGACAAGCGGTATGCGGAAAAATTGATTCAACTAATTGAGCGCTTAAAGCTGGATCGCTATGATACTTAGTCCACTGTAAGTACTAGGTTTATTGAAAAATAAAAGAAGAAAATTAATAGAGTCTATCACTAAAGTGAAACGCAAGTTCAGCGAAGCCTGTTCTCAACTAGTTCAGGACAGGCTTCTTCGATTTCTAAACTAGTTTTGACCAAACTATTTCAAGAGTAACTTATCTACAAGCACTAAGTCAGGTCCAGTAATCGTATAGAAATAAAGTCCTTTACTAAGAGGAGGCAGAAAAATTGGACTGAACTCGGTTTCCAAAATAGAAGTATATACTAATTGGCCATTTGTAGTAAAGACTTGGAATTGTAAGGATTCACCTTCAAAAGGCTGTGTGTAAATATTTAATTCCTCACCAGCTAGTAGTGGATTTGGAAAAACCAAGAAAGCTCGTTCTTGCAAAAAGTAAACAGTATCCGCTGGGCTAAAAATTGTTTTCCCATTGCTTAAAAGAATTTTAGCTCGATAAATATTTAGTCCTTCCGACGGATTTGGATCCAGGTATTCGTATCGCTTTTGGAAAATAATGTTGGATTCAATGGTTTGAAAAATACCATTAGACCATTTTTCAAAACTTAATTCTTCGACTTCATAAGTGGTTCCCAGTTCCAGCGCCAAATTTACCCCTTCTTCTGGGATAACGCTTGCCAGAAAACTTAAAAGATAGCAAGCTATAGCCTGATTTTCGTAATTAAGAGTTAAGCTTTTAATAGCATTTTGTTGGGTTTTAAATTGAGGGGCTACTGCGAAATGTTTTTCCGAATAGGAGGATTTTTGAATGACAAGAAAGGTGTCTTTCGTTTCGATAATTGGTTTGAGGTATTTTTCTCCCATACTGTAAAAAGTGTAAGCCTCTATTTCTGAAACTGCTGGCCAACTAAAATAAACAGAATCTTTGCAATTGAACCCTACTTTCAATAAAAGTGGTCGAGAAATACTAAAAGTATCCGTTGGAAAAACCTGCCCGCCAATGGTCATCCTTGCTATTGCCGTAGACCAAATAGCCGGGGCTTCCCAGAAGAGATAGCCCACCGATAAATCTACTTGATCCTTTATCAATTGCCAACTGTTTCCCTCATCCAAGCTATATTCCAATTCGCCAGTTAATCCTTCAAAGCTCGTTGCCCATCTGAAAGCGGTTAAGCTTTCCCCATCCTGAGGGACATTATCACTTCTTGTAGGAGCCGTCCATTCGAAGTTTTCCTTTTCTTCTAGTTGGTAGGCGATAAAAAAAGGCTGAGGGCCATCTACAAGGTTAGCAGCATTAATGCTAATTTGATAGTTGCCAGAAATTGGATTAGCAAGACTAATTTGTTCTATATTATTAAGATGATCTGCTTTTCGTTGAGCAGGTAAATTTAAAGAATCGGAATGTGGAAAAGAGGAAAGTACCCAGGGTTGCCAAACCATACTACTTGATTGATTCTGTAATTGCATATCCAGATCATTCACTAGTGCTTTCGTGGAATTGATGCTTGCATCAGGGTCATTCCAAACCAAAGTAATTTTTAATTCACTGGTATTAGGAGGCACTACCAAATCATAGTTAAGCATCTCGTTACTAGAGAGCAGTCCTTCAAAGTGCCGTTCTTCTTCGATACCGCTTATCGCTCGAAAAGCATTGAGATTTCCAAAACCACTATTAAAATCCGGTCCTGGAAAACCGATATCTTCCGCACTATTCAATAGGACCGCTTTTAGTAAGGCGGAAGAAGGTAGCTTATTATTAATATTCCTATAGGACTGTTGAAGCAAGGTGGCTACTCCAGAAGTTAGTGCCGCAGCATTCGAAGCCCCATCAAGACTATAAGCGCTGAGTTCGGGTTTGACCCTGCCGTCGAATGCCGGGCCTTTGGAAGAAGTACTATCCATTTCATATTCCTCATTTAGAAAACCTACCGTCAGAATATTTTTAGCCAATTTATAATTGCCAGTCAGATTAGCAAAGCCTGCAATCCCTGCATATGCCCCTATACTGTCTGTAGCCAAACCTTGATTTCCAGCAGAAAAAACATGCAAAAGCGTAGGGTTCTCCTGTACGCTTGCGTCGTATGCTTTGGCTAACAAACCATAAAAATTTTCTATCTCTGTTCCATAAGAATGATTTTGAATCGTTACTCCAAGTTGTTGGTAACTAGAAAGTGGATCAGGAAATACTTGATTAAAATCAGAGGAAGTCAAGAGAGAAGCAAAACTCACTCCTTTTCCCGATACAAAAGAATTGCCCCCACCTCCAATAAGCGTGGCCATATCTGTAGCATGGCTGGAAATAAAAGTTCCTTCTAAATTAGAGATAATACTCCTTCCTTTCAAATCTAAGTCACTAGTATCATACCGGGGTTCTTTAATAGAAATACTTATTCCTTGTCCATCCAAGTCTGGAAAATAATGATGTGCTAAGTTGATTTGATTGACATTAAAGTTACTGTTGCGGACTCTGCTTTCTGCTTTTCGAGGAATAGAAAGAGCATTCACATAGAGCACAAAGGGGCATTTTATTAAAAGGTTTAAGCATTCTAAATTGTCAAGCTCTAATCGCAATGCATTGATAGATGGATATTCTTCTAAAAAAAGAAAGTTACAATTCTTCTCTTCCATCCAATTATTAAAGTCAGAACGATTGGTCACTGCTACACTAAATTCTTGTGGAAGTTTAACCGCAAGAATTTCCAGTTGCTTTGATAATTTTGGGGATAGCTTTTTTTTATCCTCCAAGTGTAATCCAAAGGAATTGGTACCCTCAGACTTAGATAAATCAATGCCTTGAGCAATCAATTGCAGGCTAGTTGAGCAAACAATTAAAATAATAAATGGTAGGATTCTCTTATACCTCATCTTCTATGATCATTATTTTATCAACTTCAAAAAAAAGGAAGCACAATACAATTCTTATTTTCAAGTAAAAAACTACATAAAATCTTGCTAAAAGCATTAATATAAAATAAAATTTCAAAAACAAACTCACATTAAACATAATTGTAATGTTATTTTATTAATTTCACACCATAAATGACAAAATATTACCCTATTATTATTTTACCTTAAAATTTCAACACGCATGAAAAAGATTTTTATCAAAATTACAGTTGCCATCCTGGCCATTTTCATCATTGCCGCCTGTGCCAAGGAAAATACGGCTCCAGAAGTTCTTACAGATTACGATATTCCAGAAGAAACTTTGATTCGATTTGTTGAATTGGGATTTGACGTGAGTGATATCAAAATGGTAGGAGAAAATTACCTCCTCGAAGGAGATATTATTATTACACCAAAGGCACTCGCTAACATGACCGACCCAATCATTGTACCTGGACCAAGAGGCGAACAGTTTCACACCTTTAATCTTGTAACGGGTCTTCCACGAGTCATTACAGTGAAAGGTAGAAATTTAAATGGTAGTTTCAGTACTGCATTAAACAATACTATTGCCTCTTACAATAATCTGGGTTTAGATCTCACTTTTGTAAGAAACGATAATGCTTCAAATCCGGATATCACGGTAAATTTATCGGGAGGTTCTGCTGGTGGAGTAGCAGGTTTTCCTGATGGAAGTGGGGATCCATACCCATCTGCGACCATTTTTAGATCTACTAAAAAGTTTGGTACTGCTGTAGTTACTCACGTAATGACTCATGAAATCGGACATTGTATTGGCCTACGTCATACCGATTGGTTTAACCGTTCTTACAGCTGCGGAAGTGGTGGTAGTGAAGGACAACAAACAACAGGTGTTGGTGCCGTTCATATTCCCGGAACCCCTAATGTAGGATCTTATAGTCCAGGTTCGGTAATGAATTCCTGCTTTAACTCAGGATCAACTGGTGCATGGACTGGAGATGATCAAACTGCTTTAGACTTTCTATACTAGCAGCTATAAATAAATAAAAACGGGATGATCGCTTTGCGATCATCCCGTTTTTTATTGGCAATTTTGAAAACAAGGTTAAAGTTTATGCTAAAAATAGAATATACATTAATGATTAGTTAAAGTCCAAAAAACTCTTACGATTCGTGCTTTCTTGGCATTATATATGCAGCAAAAAAGGTATATAAACCATCGATTCTTTAGCCTAAAAGTCGGATACTGAATCAAAGCTTACAAACGTTTAACAAGCATGAAGCACGTAAAAATCACCATCATCACCCTTCTCTTTATCGGTTCCGGCCTGCTTGCGCAGGGGCAAATGGGCGATAATCCTCTGGAAACTTATCTGAGAGAAAAACAGATCAATGCCCGTTCTGCTACGGAAGGCATTTATTATCAGGTAGAAAAAGAGGGAGAAGGAAATTATCCACAAGCGGGCGACTATGTCAAAATTAGATATACCGGAAAGCTATTGGATGGAAAAGTATTTGATCAATCCAATGAAGAAGCCATTGTTTTTCAGCTGGGGCGACGCCAGGTAATCAGCGGCTGGGAAATTGGTATCCCGCTTTTTAAGAAAGGAGGCAAAGGAACTTTATACTTGCCAGCGACGGTGGCTTATGGAAAACGTGGGGCTGGAAAGGCCGTGCCGCCCAATGCTCCATTGATCTTTGAGGTGGAACTGGAAGACATCCTGGATATTGATGCTTATGATCGTTATATGGAAGTGCAGGAAGCTAAGGAAAGAGCTGCTTACGAACGGCGCCTGGAGGAACAGTTTGATACCGACAAGAAATTAATCAGCCAATACATCAAAAAAAATAAACTCAAGGCGAAGCAAACAGCTTCTGGTTTGAGTTATGTCATCACTAAAAAAGGAAAAGGAAAAAATACCGCAAAAGCTGGAGACCTTTTAGACGTTCAGTACGAAGGATTTTTGCTCAATGGCGAGCCCTTTGATCAATCGGACTCCGCCAAACCTTATCAAGTTACTTTAGGCAAAGGAAAGGTAATCAAGGGCTGGGAAGAAGGATTGCAATTTTTCAAGAAAGGAGCGGAAGGCTGGTTGTTGATTCCTTCTAAGTTGGCCTATGGGCCACGACCGATTATTGAAGAAACGGTAAATGTTCCGGCCAATTCGGTATTGGTTTTTAAAATCAAAGTGGTGAGCTTGAAAGAACAAGCTGGTGAGTAGTCGAGGTCAAGTATTTAGAACTTCCCCAAAAAACAAAAAAAGCCTGTTGAAATATTCAACAGGCTTTTTTTATGCTTGGAATGAGCGTTTTAATCGTCGCTTTTGCGATCTACGTTTTTAGGAATTTCACTTTTCATCCCCTCCTTGATTTCACTCTCGATCGTCGCCTTGGCATTATTAAACTCCTTGATACCTTTGCCTAATCCTCGCATCAGTTCTGGAATTTTTTTACCTCCAAACAACAGAAGGATGACAAACATCACTACGATAATTTCATATCCTCCCAATCCAAATAAAAATATCAATTGTTCCATGTTTAGTTTTTTTAACCTAGGTAATTATACAAATTTACAACTTTTTGACTTTGATAAGGCCAGAACGTTTAAATTAAGTGCTTGGATACTAGGTATCCATTATTTTTTCAAACCAATTTCTCTCAATCTTTCATCCAAATATTGACCCGCCGTAATCGGCTCATAAGCCAAAGCATTTTCCGGTGTGACACAAATATCCAGGCAAGTCAAATCCATCGTACTCCGTGGGTGTAAGAAAAACGGAATAGACAAACGCGGCAAATGCCACATTTCTCTCGGCGGATTGACTACTCGGTGAGTGGTAGATTTGAGGTGATTATTGGTAAGTCGCTGGAGCATATCTCCAACATTGATTACGATTTCATCTTCCTCCGGCATGATATCAATCCATTCATCTTCCATATTCAGCAATTGCAAACCACCCGCAGAAGCACCGACCAATAAAGTAATCAAGTTGATGTCCTCGTGTTGTTCTGCACGGATGGCCGTGTCTGGCTCCGAAGTAATTGGTGGATAATGGATGGCTCGTAAAATACTATTGCCATTGTGGATTTTTTGATCGAAATAATCTTCGCCCAAATCCAAAAAGATAGCAATTGCTCTCAACAAATGTCCACCTGCTCCTTGAAACTGTGCGTACAATTCTTGACCAGAAGCTGTAAATCGCGGTGTCTCCGCGACCATCACATTATCCGGATATTCGCTTTTGATTTGATCGCCGTCGATTACATTTTGTCCGATCTGGTAAAACTCCTTTAGATCGGCAACTTCGCTTTGCTTCGCATGCTCTTTTCCAAAAGAAGTATAGCCTCTTTGCCCTGCCAGACCAGGTACTTCATATTTTCTTTTGACATCCACAGACATCCCAAAAAAGGATTTGGCTTCTGAGTAAAACTCATCGATCAAAGACTTAGGAATTCCATGATTGATCACTCCAACGAAACCTATTTCATGAAAGGCATTGCCCAATTGCTGGACAAACTCCTGTCGTTCTTCAGGACTACCGTTTACAAATTTTGACAAATCAACTAAAGGAATGGCTCTTTTTGACATAATATTAATTTTTGTTCAGGCTAAGAATTCAAACTTATTTATACGAGACTGAATCGTAAATGGACAACTATTATAGCAAATTTAAAACAAAGTCCACATATAATATTCACAGAAATGTTAAGTATCTCGGATATCGCCAGAAACTTTGTAGCAACTGTGGGAGAATAGAACCTGGTATTGGGTTTTGTTCCAAGTCCCATTAGGTTTTTTCCAAATGATAAAATGGGGTGCGGAAATCTATCTTTGAGGCTTATATTTGGACTTTTCCATCATTTTTTGAGCATCATCCATCAGCAGCAGTTCCTCCAAAGTAGTGGCCGGATACTTGTTCATATAGCTTTTGATCATTTGCCAGGCCAGCCAATTGGCGGTTCGTCCGGGGGCTTCTTCAGGCATTCCGGGAGAGTTGGGGCTATGATCAATTAGTTTTCGAATGTCTTTACGACGCGTGGAATACAACAAATCTTCTTTTAAAAAATAAGCCCAAATTTCTTTTTCATTGGCTTCACACCATTCTACCTGAGCCTGGGAATATTCCAACTTGATCCGATCAGGAGTATAAGGCAGCAATTGGTCGAGGATGTATAGGATTTTTCCATTGTGAATCATCTGATCGATCAGACGATCGCCACTCGCTTCGCCGGCAATACTTTTGACTAAAGTATACATGCTCTTGCTGACCAAATGCTCCTTGGTCATACTGCGTTGAATGTATTGTGGAAAAAAGCTTGGATTGTAACGCGTATAATTTGGACCTAAAAAGAAATCGAGCCCCAGTCCTAGCATATCTTCTTCCAAAGTAAAATTGCCAAGCGTATACTCTGATAAATAAGTAACCAATCGAGGAATTTTCCGTTCTGGAAAGTGGTACTTATAAAATTGAAAAGCCTTTTTAAATTCCGGAATGGTTTTTTGATCAAAATCAGAAAAGACAATACTACAGGTATCAAATAATTGTCTAACTTGTTTGGTACGGACGAATAAAGAAAAAACTGCTGGATCCTGGAGTGGTGGAAGAATTTTGCCTAGAAATACGGGTTTAAAAAACTCAGGATACCGCTCCTCTAAAAAAGGAAGCATTTCGCTTACTTGATTCGTATCTAAAGTAAATAGGTCTTTTTCGAAACGACCGACCTCTAGATCCACCACAATATTTGAAACATCTGGAATATTCTTAACTTTGTCTTCCTTGCAAGAGTTTAAGAGCACTAAACCAGACAAAATGAAGAGGAAGCCCCAAGTAAATTGGGAATATATTGGTTTTAGAAAGTTTTCTTTTTGGGCCAAAGCACTTAATAGTTTGAATTAATAAAAAACAAAGTTAATATTTATACAGGGAAATCGTTTAGAGATTTAATAGTTCGCGGATATTGGATATACATTAGATTGAGGTGAATTTTTATTTTAGACGAGTTTAAAAACGCAGACATAGCCGTAGCTATGGTGAGTATTTTAAGCGAAGTATTAAATAAAAAGTCGCTCTAGATAATGTAATATTTAATTTCGTTAACTATTTACATACATCAGCTTCAATAAAAGATAAATTTCAAACGTTCTTTCGAAGTAAAAAATTAACAAACCAAAAACTCCTATAGCATGAAAAAAATTGTTGGTATTGCGTTGTTTTTCAGCCTTTTGTTAAATAATACTTATGCACAAAATGATTTTCGCTTTGGTTTTCAGGCTAGTCCGTCTTTTACCTGGATGAATACCAATGACAATCAAATCAATGGCAATGGTACTAATCTGGGTTTCAAACTTGGAGTAATGGCCGAAAAATACTTTCA
>CALLVY010000767.1 GCA_938015925.1 uncultured Saprospiraceae bacterium | reverse complement strand
TTTTTTTAGGTTGTGGCTTCATCCCTTTGTTGGTGAAGCTGTTCATTAGCTTGTCCTTTTTCATGTTTGCGGCTTTATAAAATTAAATAAGAAACTGCCAAAGCGAGAGTATAGCTGAGGCTTTGGCAGTTAAAAAAATTAATTCGATTTTGGTACACGCGGCCTGTTAGTATCACCACCGCCCTTTAATGTGATTAGTGCACCACTATCAATTGGAGCAATACCTTTTTTGTTTTTGAGGTCCTCGATGGAATTGGTTTTTTTAGATCTGGCCTTCATTCCTTTGTTGGAGAAGGCGTTCATTAGCTTGTCCTTTTTCATGTTTTTGGCTTTATAAAAGTGAAAGAATTAATAGCGTGATTTCTTGTGAGTACTAAATGTTTTCTCCAGAAGGAAGTAGATTAAAAGACTAATTTGTTTTTACAGTTCGAGGTCTATCGCCTGTATCACCACCTTTCAATGCGATCATAGCACCACTATCAATTGGAGCAATACCTTTTTTGTTTTTGAGGTCCTCGATGGAATTGGTTTTTTTAGATCTGGCCTTCATTCCTTTGTTGGAGAAGGCGTTCATTAGCTTGTCCTTTTTCATGTTTTTGGCTTTATAAATTAAATAAGAGACTACCCCAGCCATAGTATTACCAAGGCTTTGGCAGTTTGAAAAAATTAATTTGTTTTTGGAATAAGTGGCCTTCCAATACCACCACCACCTTTTAAAGTGACTAGTGCGCCACTATCGATTGTAGCAATATTCTTTTTGTTTTTGAGGTCTTGGATGGAATTGTTTTTCTTAGATGGAGGCTTTATACCTTTGTTGGTAAAGCTATTCATTAGCTGGTCCTTTTTCATGTTTGCTGCTTTATATATTTTGAAAGAATACAAGTGTATGCTATTAAGGTAGGGTTTATTTCAATAATATCAAAACAATTTACTTTGACTTGTAGTCTATTAGACAGTAACAGGAAATACCCTATTGAAAGCAAATGCTCTGCATCAATTTTTTCTAAAATATTTCAAAAGATCGTAGGAATAGGAATAAACTTCCTCAATGTTTCGCCAAGCCTTTGAGTTTATATACCTTCCCTTCCTTCATGACAAATTGCACTTTTTCCAATGTCGTAATATCCTCTAATGGATTTTGCTCCACCGCGATCAGGTCTGCCCATTTTCCAGGAGAGATGCTTCCAGCTTTGTCGCTAATGCGCAGTAAATCTGCGGTGTTGATAGTCGCCGCATAAATGGCTTCCATCGGAGGCATTCCGGCCTCCACCATGAGCCCAAATTCCCGAGCATTATCGCCGTGGTAAGAAACACCAGAATCCGTCCCAAAAGCAATCTTAACTCCTCGCTTGTAAGCCTTCCCAAAAGTCCGCTGAATCTGTGGCCCAATGGCCAATGCTTTGGGAACCACCATCTCCGGATAAAAACCTGGGATCTTTGCTTTTTCTGCGACAAAGTTTCCAGCCAAAATAGTGGGCACATAATAGGTGCCTTTTTCCTTCATCAAATCCATGATTTCTTCGTCCATATAAGTACCGTGTTCGATACTATGAATGCCACCAAGTACTGCTCGGCGCATGCCTTCTTTTCCATGTGCATGAGCGGCGGTAGTCATGCCATAATCATTGGCGGTCTCGACGACAGCTTTGATTTCTTCGATGGTGAACTGAGGACCTGATCCGTCTTTGGCGACACTGAGTACTCCGCCGGTGGCGGTTATCTTAATGACATCTGCTCCATTTTTATAGCGTTGGCGAACAGCCTTTTTGGCATCTTCTACGGAGTTGACCACTCCTTCTTTTGGCCCAGGATCTCCTTTAAGATCATTGCGAACGCCATTGGTAGGATCGGCGTGGCCGCCCGTAGTGGCTAGGGATTTTTCGGCGGTATAAATTCTAGGGCCACGAATAAAACCTCTGGCAATTGCTTTTTGTAAAGAAACATTTACTCCTGAACCTCCCAAATCTCGGACGGTCGTAAAACCAGCCATCAAAGTGCGATCACAATATTGAGTGGCTTTTAAGGCCACATCTGCTTCGTTTTCCCGAAACCTATTTTCATATCCCTTTGGATTGGATTCCATTTCCAGGTGAACGTGCATGTCCATCAAGCCGGGTAAGACATATTGGTCTTTTAGGTCGATGACTGCGACTCCCGCTGGGGCTTCCAGATAACCCTCTTTTATCTCCTTTATATTTTTTCCTTCGATGATGATGGTTTGTTCTGCTACAATCTTTTTGATATCCGGGTGAAGGATGTGCCCACAATGCAGGTATTGGGTTTGGGCAAAAAGGGAAGCACTAAAAAGGATGAGGAAAAGGAGTAGGCTGTTTTTCATTGGTGTTAATTTTTGACTAAGATATACAATTGTTTGAATTGGACCATTGAAGTTTTGGATTAAAGTCTAAATATACATTGTGGTTTGTTGATTAATTGCTATGTTTAAATAGCGGAGGAATGATTCCTGTTGGAAAACTTAAATTTTAAGTTCCAGTTTACGAGAAATTCCCTAATCTAAATCATATGATTCAACAATTTGAACACTACACCTTTCAGCTATTTGATCCGACCAAAGGCGAATTGTTTTTTAATTTGATCGCCAACAATAAAGACCGTTTGGAGGATTTTTTTCCAGGAACCCTTTCTGAAAATAAAACCTTAGCGGATACTCAAGACTATTGCGAATCGGTCGTTCAAAGGATTGCGGATAAAAGTTATTTTCCTTACACCATTCAGGATGATCGAACTGGTCAGATAATAGGACTCGTTGATCTAAAAAATATCAATTGGAAAGTTCCAAAAGGAGAATTGGGTTATTTTGTGGATCGAGAGTATGCGGGAAAGGGATTGATTTCCAAAGCTGTTGGACTTTTAGTGGATTATTTGGTGGCGGAATATGGTTTTAAAAAATTGCTGTGTCGAGCCAATGAGCAGAATATTGGGAGTGTAAAAGTGGCGCTTAAAAATGGTTTTGAATTGGAAGGGACGATAAGAAATGACCATGCGACGACGAGTGGGAAAGTGGTGGATTTAAATTATTATGGTCGGATTTTTTAATCTTATTTCTCTATAAAAATATATGGAAAAGATACAAGCAACACAAAAGAGAATTACCGCGATTGACGCTTTACGCGGCTTTGCGCTTTTGGGAATATTGATTGTGAATATCTTTGTTTTTCATGCTCCTTATGCACATTATGGAGAATTTTATTTTGGTTTTGAAGGAGCAGAGTTGTCGGTAGTTTCCAATATGGTTTTCTTTTGTGGCGGTAAATTTATGTTCATTTTTGCCTTTCTGTTTGGCTATGGTTGTTGGCTGCAATATGAAAAGTATACGGATAAAATCGCCTTTCGAAAATTTTGGTGGCGAAGAATGTTGCTCTTGGCAGGCTTTGGGCTGCTGCATTTACTCTTGCTTTCTTTTGGAGATATTCTTTTGCCTTATGCCCTATTGGGCATGACCCTGCCCTTTTTTTTGCGACTAAAAGACAGGACTTTAATCCTTTGCTTTATGTTGATTCATTCGGTCCCCGCTATGGAATTTTTACTCCGTCAAGTCATTGAGTTTGGCGCCATCTTTACCACCTCGAAATACTCCCTGCAAGAATACATTGCATTAAATACAGAAGGAAGTTTTTGGGATCTTCTAAAATTGCGCTTATACGACTTTGGTACTTTTCGCAATGAAAAATTGGTGATGTATATTCCTAAAGAATGGAGTTTGTTTTTGGCTGGAATATTGGCTTCAAGGCATCGACTACTAGAAAATTTGGATACCCGAAAAGGATTGGTTTTTGTGATTTTTTCTTTATTTACAGTAGTACTTTGGTATCTTTTTCAAGGACCGATTCGCGCCGCCTTTGATTTTGAAAATTCATTTATACAAGCGCTTTTGTTTGTCTTGCTTATTGTGCTTCGAGAACTGATCCACGGATTTTTATATGTTTTTGGATTTGTAATGCTTTGGAAATTAAGTCTCTTTCAATATTTATTGGCGCCGCTTAGGTTTGTAGGAAGAATGTCTTTGACCAATTATATAGGACAGTCGATCATTTGCTTTTTCCTTTTTACCTCCTGCGGTTTGGCACTATATGGAAGTCTTAAGCCTAGCCAGTTGATGATTACGGCCTTTGTTATTTTCTTCGCCCAAATTGTCTTTTCCTATCTTTGGTTAAGCAAGTTTGACCACGGGCCTTTGGAAGGGCTTTGGCGAAAATGGAGTTATGCAAAAAAAATAAAACAGTAAGTCTTGCAAATTATTTGCAACTTGAATCTATTAAATCAGTAAGATCCATTTATACCACCTCAAAATCAATCATCATGAGCGAGCCCAAAAAAGAATCTCAATTCATCAAGTTTATAAAAGGTATTGTCAATTTCTTTTTAGGAAGAAAAAAATAAGGAATAAACTTGGATAAGAAAAATAAAAGAGACCAATCCCAAAACTGGAATTGGTCTCTATTGTTTAATCTTCGTTTTATGAAAAAAAAATCGTAGTCCACTCTATTGGCAAAGAAACTAATATTCGTTTTTGGAATGCTTTTGTTTTTTAGTTTAGTAGGAGTGTGTTCTAAATGTGAATTGGAAAATTCCGGCTCAATTTTTTAGCTCAATTTAGCATCTAAAGAAATCTCCTGCGTGCCGATTACCTCCACACCATGTGTACTCAAGGT
>CALLVY010000766.1 GCA_938015925.1 uncultured Saprospiraceae bacterium | reverse complement strand
CTTTATATAAATCAAGACATTCATCAAACAAAATAGAAAATGGATATTACCGTTCAAGAATTAAAACAGAAATTAGATAGTGGTGAAAAATTTGTATTCATCGATGTTCGAGAAACTTATGAATACGATGAATTCAACCTTGGTGCAAAATTGATTCCGGTTGGGCAAATTACCGAAGCCCTCGCTGATTTGGAATCGCACAAAGAAGAGGAAATTGTGGTACATTGTCGTTCTGGTGCCCGTAGCGGCATGGCGCAGCAAGTGATGCAACAAGCTGGATTTAAAAATGTACGCAACTTAACAGGTGGTGTTTTGGCTTGGCAAGCAGCCTTTTAGAACGCTCCTGTAAAAGCGTTTAACAGACGGCAAGTGATTTCCTCTTAATGGAATCACTTGCCGTTTTTTTTGGCCTTTTCTTCTAATATCGAATAGGCAATTAGGGCTGTTCAGAAAAGAAAAAACGGAGGTTTAATTCTGGATAGGAATATTGAATAAGGAATTTTAAATTTTGAATAATGATTTTTTTGACGAAAAATCGCGATTTTATAGGGAGATCAAAGAAGGGATTAAACTAAATCATAGCATTGACCGCCCCAATCAATATTCAATATTTTTTATTCAACATTGATCCCCCCCTAATCCTCCTTCTCCTCCATCAATTTTATAAAAGCCTGAATCTTATCATTCGGCACCAAAACCGCCAAATTATAGTGTTTGATTTTCCATCCTTCTTCCGTAAGCGCCAATACGCCAGAACCTCGGCAGGGCCCCATCCAACTAGCCAGATCTTCTTCAAACCAAGCAGTCGTTTTATCTTCCGTAAAATAAATGACGCGATTGGAAGGCGTAAAATCCCAGGCCGAATCCTTGGCGAAATATTTTTCTGACCATTTTTTGAGTTCATCGCGGAGCCAGCGTTCGCCTCCTTCGGTGCCTAGGTAAATGGCATCTTCCGTCATGCTTCCAAAGAAAACAGCTTCATCCGCTTTGGCGGCCGCCAAATGCCATTGATCCATCACCCTGTGGATAATCCGACGCGGATCTTCTTCACAATTTTTTCTCCGACGGGTATCGGTAATCTGGGTGATTTTCCAACCGGCTTCACTCTGAAACAGGTGAAAAGCATTGACCCCACAATGGCTTAATTTTTCGCCCACATAAAAAGTGTAATCCGTCCAAACGGTAGCCAGACGTCCTTCTATTTCTGTGCGATAGCTAAAGATATGTTCGTCGTAAACCTCCTCATGCGGAGTGCCAATAGAAGCTATAAATCCTTCGATTTCTCCTCCTTTCAATACCGCTTTCCCTTCCTTGCTCGTATAAGCGCTTTGCAAGCGGGCCGAAGGGTCAAACAGTGGGCGCATGGCGCTACTATCACCGGCGCGCATGGCATCAAACAAGTCTTTGACGACTTGCTCTACTGCTGCTTGCTCAGATGAATTTTGGGCGGTCAATAAAAAAGGAAGACATAGAAAACAGAGTAAAAATTGCTTTTTCATTTTTTTTTACTAAAATAACAATTCCTCCAATAGGTAAATCCGATTATAGATAAAAGAAGTTTTGCAGGTGTCCAAAGGAGGTATTTAGGGAAAAACATAGTTAAGAGTGAGTATTTAAGTCAGAAAATCCTTCCACTTATACATTTTACATTTTTTTAAATACGAAATAATTAACTATCTTTGTGGCCTACACAACAAACCGCTGGTGAAAGACTATTCCATTTCATCTTGGTTTCTCAATAAGCCTTCTAGGTTTACTTCTCATAAACTCCTCAAATCAATCAAAAAATTTCATTGAATTGCAGTCTTTCCTAATCTCTTTTCTCATGAAAAAAAGAAGTTTATTTCCGTATTTGTTGGCCCTGCTTTTTTCTCTTTCGACCGGAAGTATTTCGGCTCAGTATTTAGAAGCAGGCTTAGCTATTGGTGGTTCCAATTATTTGGGAGACCTCACTCCTTCCCGTCTTTGGACTAGCGTAGGAGATGTCAATTTATCGAGTGGCGTTTTTGTTCGTTACAATGCATTTGATTGGGTTTCTCTACGAGCGACTTACCAGTATGGAAAGATCAATGCAAGCGATGCCGATGCCAAAAATTCTGAGAGTAGAAAAAAAAGAAATCTAAGCTTTCGTTCTACCTTACACGAAATTAGTTTGGCCACAGAGATTAACATTTTTGGTTATCGGCCTTATAAAAAAGGAGGGAGTTTTGCGCCTTATCTTTTTGGAGGAGTTGCTTTCTTTAAATTTAATCCGCAGGCGGAATGGGATGGACAGTGGTATGATTTGCAACCCTTGGGTACCGAAGGCCAAGGCCTTCCCGGAAATCCTGAAAAGTATAAACGTTCGCAAATATCAATACCCATTGGACTAGGATTTAAATGGGCTTTGAGTAGAAATGTCAATTGGGGTTTAGATGTAGGAATCAGAAAAACCTTTACAGATTACCTTGATGATGTAAGTACCAATTATCCTGACTTGGAAGCCTTGGCCACAGCCAATGGAGAAATAGCCAAGATCCTTTCCTGGCGCGCCTCAGAATTACACCCAGAAGCTACCGTACCCAGAGTAGGCCTAGGACGCGGTGACTCGGATGACTTAGATTGGTATTTATTTTCACAGCTTTTTATTAGCTATAATTTTATTCGCAGTGTAAAAGGAAGTCGGCATTCAAAAAAATTAAAATGTCCGACTTTTTAGAAAAGGAATACAACTTTGGTGTCCGTTAATTTTAAGGCTAAAGGTATTGGAAAAAACCATCCATTTTTCGTTTTAGCCATCCACTTTAACCTCTACGTTTATCTTGGTTTTTTCAGAAGAATGCACCAATTCTCCTAAAACGGTATACATTTTATCCGCCAATAGTTTCCGATCAAAATCAACGGCCAGCTCCGCACAGCCTTTTTGCAAGCGCTGATAATGTTTTTTGTCCGCATGTAATCGTTCCAATTGCATTAAGAATTCCGCTTGATTTTCTGGTTCAAAGCATAATCCTGCCTGGTATTTTTCTATCACTTCTTTGGCTTCTCCTTCTACTCCTAAAAGTATGGGTTTTTCCATAGCTGCATTTTCGAAAATTTTAGAAGGCAATACTTTTTTAAAGGTATTGCTTTTTCGCAAGGGAATAAGCGCGACATCTATGATATTGATAAACTGTGGAACAAGGTCTTTGGGGATTGCATTCAACATACTTACATTTTTAAGTCCCAAACTTTCTACTTTTTTCAACAACCTCGTCTTCATCGCACCTTCTCCGATAAATAGAAAATGAATTTCCTTATTCTTCACCTCCTTCACTGCATCCAAAATAAAACTCAAGTTATGGGCCATTCCATGCGTTCCAATATAACCGATGATAAATTTTCCTTGCAAAGCCAATTTTTCTATCAAGGTGTTATCCTTCGGTCTTTTCTCAAATTTATATAAATGAACACCATTTTTTACAATTCGAATTTTATCTCCATCAATCCCACAAGAAGTCATTCTTTCCTTAAAACCATCAGTCACCACCACAATACGATCTGCTTTCCGATATAAAAACAGAACGACTCGATCCAAAATTTTGAGCACCACACTTTCCTTCATCGCTTCTACCGCCTTAATCGATTCCGGCCAGAGATCACGCACTTCCATCACCCAGGGAGTCCGTTTAAAAACAGAAGCCAGATATCCCGCCAAAGCGGTAAAAAGCTGTGGCGAAGTAGCCACAATCACATCTGTCTTGACCGAAAGACTGGCCAAAAAAGCGGTAATACAAAAACTCATGTAATCTACAATCCGTAGCAAGAGACCACGATTGGGCGTGATGTAAGACCATACCCGAATCACTCGAATGCCATCCATCATTTCTTCTTGTTTCCATTTATTTTTGTATCCCGGAAAAAGTTCTCCTTTCGGAAAATTAGGCGCACAAGTAATCACCGTCACCTCTGCTCCTTTTTTGACCCATTCGATACAATGCTCATAAGTCCGCGTTGCAGGAGCATTACTTTCTGGTGGAAAATTATCGGTTAAAAATAAAATCTTCATTGTAATTCAATTTTGGTCTCTAAGTAATCCTCAAAAGCGATTACTATTTTTTGGGCTGTTCGGGTTTGGTTAAAACCATTACCGAATAAATAATCTACTTGTTCAATTTCTATAAATTCACTAAAAAGCATTCGTCCAAAATCACCACGGACTTCCTTTCCTATTAAGGAAATTTTTTGATCTGGATGAAAATGAAAAAAGGCTTTTGCTTTTTTATTTCCTGCAATGGTATCTTTGACGACCAAGACCTTTTCCTGGCAATCAAAAACACGGTGATGCGTACATTTAATTTTTTGATAGCCATTATGACTGGCACTGATGGTTTGAGGAGATTCTTTTAGATTTCTCACCTGCGCTCTACGAGCGACTCTAAATCCTCCCCAAACTTCCGTCTGCTCCTCACCTGCAATACATACGGTATTATGTGCCGCAGTGGATCTTTCTAAAGTTCGTCTTGCGTTTTTTTCATAGGTCGTAATTCCCGTATCGACCAAAAGAGCTTCATTCCGGTGATAGAGCACAAAGCCCAAGGTATCACTGTGTGCATGACCGGGAATATAATCAGGTCCGACCGCTCCAACATCCGCTATCATTTCATAGCGTGTTTTTATTATTTTTCGATAACCACATTCTTTTAAAGGAATCTTTTTCACTGCTAAGTCAAGCCGTTTCGCATAGGCCAATAAGTCTTTTGCTTCTGGCGCAATTCCCGGAGCACTATCATTCAACATGGCCATCTTTCCATTGGCAAAAGTCATTTGCTCCATCCATCCCAGCATCAGCTCTGCTTTTGTCTTTAGCAAAACAAGCAAATCATCCGTGGCTTTTATCGCATTATTTTGCAAGAGATTGATACTATCCAAAACTCGGTAAAGCATAATCTGATGATACATCGGACTCAATTCAAAATGCCCGCCATCGGCTAATATTTGTTCTTCCAATTGTTCTTTCAGGATGGCTTTGGCTTGAGCCAATATTTTTTGATCCGCGATATACGCCGCTCCAAAGAGTAGTGCAAAAGCATTTTCCAACAGGTGATTGCCCAAAAGATGATACTCCGGAGTGGCACTCAACAATTGTACTTGGCGAAAGATTGACTGATTGATCAGTGGGTCTTGAATCTGGTGTTTTTGAATAAATTTCACCCAGGAAAGTAGGCGCAAAGAAATGGGAAAAGGTTCCATTCCATCTTTACTATTTTCTTCTTGACCAATAAAATCGTGAATCAAATGAAGTCCTTCCGCCTTAGAAATATTGGTCTGCTGGAGAAAATCAAAATAGTTGAGATTATAAGTCCAAAGTTTTCCATGCTCCGCAAAATTCCAATCAATTTTCTCTGCAAACTTTTGTTTAATGTTCAAAAATTCGAATTCCTTTTCTCCTGTTCGAGAAGTGTTACTTGCTATTCCAGGACTCCATTTTAGAACTTGGGTTTTCACTTTAACGGCCTTGGCCTTATTCGCGAAGGTGGCCCATTGGGGCCGGGCAAACAGATAGCGCAATCGATACTTAATTTGTATCCATTGCAGGTATTTTAAGGTATGGTAATATCGTAAAATCACCCTAAGCATAATTGGCGGCCTTGTCTTTAGCGGACAAAGCAATGTGTTTTTGGTATGCTTCTCGAATGCAGACCGCTATTCTTTCTGCGGCCTTTCCATCCCATAAAGGAGGTACTTGAAAAGCAGTTTGATTTTTTGGATCAAGTGCCGTTTTGAAGGCCTTCATGATCCCTTCTACTGCTAGTTCTGGAATCAAAACGTTCGAACCCATTGTGATGGTAATGGGTCTTTCGGTCGTACTCCGCACGGTCAAACAAGGGATTTTTAGAAAGGTAGATTCTTCCTGAATACCTCCGGAGTCGGTAATGATTAGCGCGCTATTTTCCATGAGGTGAATAAATTCAAGATAGCCTTGTGGCTCTAGTAGGATTAGGTTTGGGATGGCCTCTAATTCTTGATATAGATTAAAGTTTTTTAATTGCTTTTCGGTTCTTGGATGAATAGGAAAAACGACTGTTTTCAATTCACTTACTTGTCGGATGACTTCCAGGATTGTTTCTACCTTATCGATTTTGTCGACATTAGAAGGTCGGTGCATGGTCATCAAAACAAAGTCCTTTGGCTGGATTTTCAAATCGCTTAGCAAGGTCAATTGACTGGCCTGTGTTCTATATTGACAAAGCGAGTCGATCATCACGTTACCTACGAAGAAAATCTTTTCTGCAGGTACTCCTTCTTTGGCCAGGTGAGTCATGCCACTTTCTTCGGTAACAAATAAATAATCAGAAATACTATCGGTTAAGATGCGATTGATTTCTTCTGGCATATTTCGGTCGCCGCTGCGCAAACCTGCTTCTACGTGGATCAGTGGAATATTTAATTTTTTAGTCACCAAAGCACAAGCCAAAGTAGAATTGACATCTCCGACGACCAAAACCAAATCAGGTTTTTCGTCTAAGACAATTTTCTCAAAAGCGACCATGACCTTCGCCGTAATCACCGCATGGGAACCACTACCGACTCCGAGGTAATAATCGGGCTTAGGCAAGCCCAATTGGTCGAAGAAGATGCTACTCATGCGTTCATCATAGTGTTGGCCAGTGTGAACCACTTTGGAATCTATATCAGCGTATTTTTGAAAAGCTCGATGCAAGGGCGCTACCTTCATGTAGTTTGGTCGAGCGCCAACGATGTTGATTATTTTCATATGATTTCCTTTTGGGGTATTAGACTGTATTTGTTTGGTTCTATTTCTTTTTCTTAAAAAACTTCTCTTTATAAAAGTATCTGCTAAACCAGGATTTAAAAATTCGCATATGAACAAAATCTCTGATCCACACTGTCAAAAAACTATACACTCGATTTTTAAGTGAAAATTTCAAGACTACTTTTTCTTTATCTTTCATTCCTATTTGCTTTCCTCTAAACAGCTGTTTGAGGTTATCTACCTGATTGTATCCTATGCGTTGCCACAAAGGAAGCTGTTGGTATTTTAGTGTTTTTTTGGCGGCTAATGGGTAATCCAGTTGCTTTAGCAAAGGCCCTTGGATGCCTTCTATTTTTTCAATTTCAGCAGTCGACAATTGTTTTTTCCATTTGTCAATTTTAGAGCGATCAAAAAAGCTTTTGACATACTTTTTTTCTTCGGGCAAAGTATCATCTGACAAATCCATCATCTCCGCCACAAATTCTATTTCTAAAAAATTACAAACTCCCCGCAACTCTTTTTCCGGCTCCTGTAGCAAATCTTCGTACTTCAATATTTTGTAGCGCTCTGTTCCCAGGATTTCCTGATTGAGCATTCCATATACATTTCCGTCTACCCATTCCTGAGCACTCAGTCGAAGGTTTTTATACGAACGACTCGACATACTATAAGCATTGGCCCGACCATCTCGGACAATGTGCAAAAACTTTGCTTCCGGGATCAACAACATCAGGTCTTTGGCAAAATGCTGGAGGTTCGGAGATTTGTCGCCCCAAACCAATTGACCATTTGTTGCTAACTTTTTAGCAATCGATTGTTCAATCAAATCTCGAATGGTCGCATATTCTTCCAAGTGCTCATAATCTATGATTTTCGCCAATCTGCCTTTATCATCATTTTCGATAATCCAAGCCATCACCTCTTTTCTACTGTGCTCCAAATTATGAGGGAGCAAGTCATAAAAATTATTGAAGCAGGTAACAATCCTAAAACCAATCGAAGTGGGTTCCATGTCGATATCCGGATGTTTGTCCAGCAAGGAAGAGAGCAAGGTCGTCCCAGACCGTTGTACCCCTACAATAAAAAAGATCTGTCCTTTCATAAATCGCTGGTTTCGCTAGCCATCATCCAGTTTTTAAAATGCTGGATGCCTTCTTCAAAGGTAGTTTTGGGTTCGTAATTCAACAAACGCTTGGCCTTGGAAATATCGGCATAAGTTTGTGGCACATCTCCAGGTTGCATTGGCAGGCGATTGATGATTGCTTTTTCTTCAAAAACTTTTTCAATCGTACTGATCATTTCACTCAGTGAAACCGTTCTATGGTTGCCCAGATTAATGATTTCATAATTGGTATCGGTATATTCCATCGCTGCGCGAATTCCCGCCAGGGTGTCTTCAATAAAAGTATAATCTCTTCGTGTACTCCCATCACCAAACATGGGAATCGGTTTTTTGTTGACGATCATTTTGGCAAACTTATGTATTGCCAAATCTGGTCTTTGTCGCGGCCCATAAACCGTAAAAAATCGCAAAGCAATAAAGCGGATGCCGTAAAGATGCGTATACACATTGCCCAATAATTCGCAAGACAATTTGCTACTGGCATAAGGGCTGATCGGCATCATATTTTGATCCGTTTCTTTCCAGGGTACATTTGGATTGACGCCGTAAACGCTGCTCGAAGAAGCAAAGACAAATTGCTTTACGCCTTTCTCCTTAGCGATTTCCAGCAGATGCTGGGTTCCCATCACATTGGCTTGCTGACAGGCAAC
>CALLVY010000765.1 GCA_938015925.1 uncultured Saprospiraceae bacterium | reverse complement strand
CATACCGACGGGATATGTTTTGAAAAACGCTAGACAAGATAAGGCTGCCCATCCGCTAGCGGTTCACTACGATGAATGTCCACTGGACATTCCCTCCTGCGGAGTTCTCTTCGTTCTTAGTCAGACAGTATCTTGTCTGGCATCCCACTCCTTTTTTCGCGAAATCAAACGTAAAAATCCCGAATTTTCGATAATCGAAAATTCGGGATGACTCATGTTTTATAGAAGTTGTTTAAAAACTACTTACTTGCTTGCAAAATGATCTTTAAAGCAATCTTTTCCCCTTAGCTTGTAAGGGGCAGGCTTCTTATTTATTCGGCTGAGGAGTAGTCCGCAAATAAGGTCGAACCACTGTATGCCCCTTAGGAAATTTCGCGGGAATATCTTCGGTAGCAATCGAAGGAGAAACAATTACATCTTCTCCATCTTTCCAATCTGCAGGTGTCGCTACACTGTGGTAAGCGGTCAATTGCAAAGAATCAATCACGCGGATGATTTCATTAAAGTTTCGTCCGGTCGCTGGAGGATAAGTCAAAGTCAATTTTACTTTCTTATCCGGGCCAATGACAAAAACAGTTCTAACCGTCGTCTTCTCCGTCACCTCTGGGTGAATCATGTCGTACAATTCTGCTACTTTCCGATCTTCATCTGCAACAATTGGAAAATTCATTGTTACTTTTTGGGTGTCTTCAATATCTTTGATCCATTCCATATGATCCGCTAGTGGGTCAACAGAAACCGCCATTGCCTTGACATTGCGCTTCGCAAATTCACCTTGTAAAGCAGCGGTACGTCCCAATTCGGTGGTACATACCGGCGTAAAATCAGCAGGGTGAGAAAACAGCATGCCCCAGCCATCTCCTAACCATTCGTGAAAATTTATTTCTCCCATAGAAGTTTGGGCTGTAAAGTTGGGAGCAACTTGTCCTAGTTTGATTGCCATTGTGTGTGTATTTTGATGAGGAAATGTGAGGAATGTAAAACGGTTGTTTTAGATTCCTCAAGAGTTAAACTTAAAAACTAGAAAAAAAGTTGGAGAGATGATCTAATATCTTTAAAAAAGAAGCATTTAGAATCGCCAAGGGTAGCTCTTATTCTCAATCTTTTTTCTTAATTTTCAGTATGAAAAAGCGGAAGAAAATAAAGATTTCTAAAAAGGTGCCCAATTACAACCAGCCTCTTCCATCTTTTGAAGAAAAGGCTACTTCTCCCGAAGTAAAAAAGGCGGCTTCTGCATTCGACAATTTGGGTAAAAACAAATGGCCCTTTTTTATCGCTTCTGGTATTTTCTCTGTTGGGCTCTTACTTTTTGTCGGATGGCTTTTGGTAAGAACCTTTGGTACGCCAAGCCCTCAAGCTCCTACGGAAACAACGACAACAGTTTCTGAGCTAGAAAAAGAACCCTCCGAAAACCTCCTTGCAGATCAGGAACAAGAAGAAGGCTATTACCTTTTTAAAAAACAAGAAGACATTGCCGACTTTCTAGCCCAATACGATTTTGAGGAATTAGATATTGACGAAATTGTTTATCAATGCAAAAGAAAGGGCATTGATTTTTTTAAGGCAGGACAAGTGATCCAACTGAATCGCTACGATGCATTAGATAATCCGATTCATTTTCTTTACGACCTCTCTCCTACGGAAACCTTGGCCATCGACCTAGAAAAAGTAGAAGTGGAAGTCATCGCTAAAGCCTTAAAAACTCGCCTTAAAATTGCAGGAGGAATTGTCAAAACAGAATTATGGAAAGCGGTCTTGGACAATGACATCCATTATGAGATCTTAGAAAAAATGGAAAAGGCATTGAAATGGACCGTAGATTTTTATCACGTGGAACCTGGAGATGAATTTAAGGTGGCTTATGAAGAATATGTGGAGGAAGGAATGGTTACTGGAACGGGGCAACTTTTGGCCATCCAATTTAAAACAGCAGGGAATACGACTAAAGTCTATTTAGTCAAAGATGGCGCAAAGGCCACTTACTTCGATCAATTTGGCCGACTGGCCAAAAAGAAATTTTTAAAATCTCCTGTAAAATATGGCCGCATTTCTTCCGCCTATAATCCCAACCGCATCCATCCGGTGCTCAAAGAAAAGCGACCACATTTTGGCACCGATTATGCGGCTCCGGAAGGCGCTCCGGTCTACTCCGTAGGCAATGGAAAAATAGAAATTGCGAGTCGCACAAAAAACAATGGCAATTACATCAAGATTCGCCATGACCAGACTTTTCAAACGCAATACCTCCACCTCCAATCTTTTGCCAAAGGCATGAAAAATGGCACTAGGGTCAAACAAGGAGAGGTCATTGGTTATGTAGGACAAACAGGATTGGCCACGGGGCCGCACGTCTGTTTTCGTTTTTGGAAAGATGGCCAGCAGGTCAATCACATCAAAGAGAAGGTCATGGAATTAAATGTTTCTACAACACTCAATGAAGAAGCTTTTTTGGCAACTAAAGATTCTATCAATGATCTCTTTGGAGATTTTGAATTGCGCTTGAAGTAAATTAAAATCATCCATTTATTCTTTCCTATCATTAACTAACGCCCCAACCTCCACCACCAGCATCATTGTCTTTTTTATTGGACTTAATCTTGATGGTTGGATTTGGTTCCTTATTGGTTTGGATAGTAGATTGGATATTTCTGTTGCCAGAAAAAGTGGTACTTCGTACAGGATCGTGTTTCGCGAGTTCGCGATAATCGAGTGCTTTTAACTTGTCGAAAAGTTCTTCGATCATATCTACAAAGGCCGTGATTTCATTAACAGATTGTCGGATATCAAAATGACTGTAAGTGGAATTGACCATTTGGTCCAGTGTTTTTTCAAACTCTCCGTATTGGATATTCAGGTAATGCCGGAAATACTCGAGCATGCCATCTTTGCTGCGCAACAAGGACATCGTCGTTTTTAAACTCGCGGCCATATTGGCAAAATAGGAGATCATAAAAATCGGCGGTCGATAGCGGTTGAGGTATTTATTATCTCCAGAATGATTGGCAATAAAATGCATCATGTGTTCACAAACGTAAAAGATATCATCGGCCAAAATAGTCGTATCATTACTTCGGCGCTTGTGCTGTATCTTTTTGACAATCTCTAGCAAATTGCTTTCCACCACTCTAATTTTACTTTCCAACTTTTGATAAGCAAGCAGCAAATCGGGATGTGCCAGGATCGAAGTGCAGGGCGGAATATAATCTTCTACTCTTTCTAGTCCATTATAACCTCCGACGATCTTCGCAATAGGAATCGCATAGGCGGCAAATTCTGGTGTATTCACCTGCCGAGGATCTACCAATTCTAAACTATAAGTCGGAATGCTGTTGGGTTGGCGAATTGGATTTTCAGAAGGATTGGCCTGCCCTACCGCCTGGCGATTAAAAGGATCTACTTTTAATACAATAAACCACTCTGAGGCATTGGGAACCTGGCCTTCTCCGGTAAGGTCGGAAACCGACATCCGCAATTTGCTTGGAATAAAATTGACCAGTTCGATGCGCGCGCCAGCGCGGGTTACCGCGCGACATAAAAAGAGCTCGATCCGTTCTTGATTGATTTCGATATTGAGCGACTCGCTTTTATTGATGGTGTCGGCGAGTAATCCAAAATTAAAATCGGATAATCCCAAAGCCGTCACATCTCTAACGCTATCCATATAAGCATCCTGCTCTTGCATAAAATGCGTCTTGGATACTTTCATTCCGTCCACCCAATTGACTGGAAGGTGTTTTATATTATAATGCATATCTTCTTTTTTATAAATAGGGACGCGCCTAAGGACGCTTAATAATTGTTCTTTTTTATTTGCGATAAAATGGGGGCACATCTAAAAGCAGGTTCCCTAAATCACCAAGTAATCACTCGCCTCACATGAATCACATCTCCCGTTTTCAAGCCTTGCCTTTTCAAATTTTGCTCTGGATCTACATATTTATTTCGATCCCACCAGCCCCATAATTTTTCTTTTTTATAAAATTGCCAGCCATACATTTTGGCTTTTTTATTGTCTTCTGCTATTTGAATTTTATTGAAAGCTCTACGTTCGATATTGTGGCGATAAAGGAGAAAGTAAAAAATCTCCCCCAGATCTTTTTCAATCGGTGCCCGGGTATTGAACTTGATCGTTTCTTTAGACCGAAAGGTAACGGGAATATGGAAATGCAAAATTACCGAACGGCCTGGCTCAATCAAAGGTACCGGCGCATCAATGGGCAATATCCAGGTATTGATTTTTTCTACCGGTATCCGATTCCAAAGATCTCGACTCGTCTTGAGTACAAAGGGAATAGGATATACCAAAAAAGCAGGAATCATATCGTCTACAAAACGAGCCTCCCAATCCCATCCAGGAAACTCTGTCATCCAAAAAATGGTGGCAAAGGCGATGCCATTTAAAGATAATAGAAATAACGCAAATAAAAATTCCATTCCCAAGGAACGAGGCAATACCTCTATCCAACTGTGCAATTTTTCTCTCTGAAAAACATACAATACTCCCAGCAAAAAACTCACTAGCAATAGAATAAAAAACACCCAAAACACTTGAGAGATCGCTGGTGGCCGCAATAAAAAACCCAAGCTTCCCAATACCGCAAATCCTAAAAAATGGAAGAATAGATACCACATTACTCTCTTGGTAAAGAGGATGGTTTCTCCTTTCATCAGTAGCAATGCCAACCAACTTCCCAAGGCCAAAAACACTAAAATGATTACTAATATTAAAATGGACATTTTTCTCTTTCTTTTCTTTTTGTTTTTTTTACACGCGGTACTAACAAATGATCGTAGAATATCCCAATCTCGAATGGTATTCATTTCCCGAAAGGGTAAAGCTTTCTTCTTCATTCTTCAAAAGGATGTACCAATTGACGACACATTCCAGAGGAAAGAAAAAACCTTCTACGATGTCCAGCAGTTTTCGGCCTGAGCCTTTCTCCAGATAATTGGGTAGATTGGCCAAATCAATTGGGCCCACCGCTACTTCCCAACTGGGAATGCCATCGTTTATCGTCGAACTACAAATCAGGTCAACCCCAAGACGTACTTCCCCCAAACCATGACGCATAAAATCTACCTCTTCCATTTGGTTGTTATTCTTTAGAATAATCTGGACGTTTTCTTTGATAATCGCAGAGATCGCTTGTTCGGTCAATTGAGTATTTCCCACTATTCTTTGTGCCAAAGGCAAAAGGTAGAATAAGTTATTTTTAGAAATCGGAGGCAGGTCTTCAAAATCTGTCGTTCCATAAACATTGTCTAAAAATTCATTGGCAAAATGATCTAACAAACGCCGTTCTTCCAATTCGATTTCAATCCGCTTGCGACTAAACTCCTGCTCCAAAGGTTGAAAAAACAAACGCGCATCGCGCTCCTCTTTACGAGTCATTTTACTCTCATCAATCATGTCATTCACATCCTTAAACCCTTTGCGCCCCTTCGCTTGATGAAACAAAGCCTCTGGAATAGTATCGTACAATCCTTCTCTCGACACCTTCACTTCTATATAATCTTTATGATTTTTCTCTCCTTCCACAAAATCAATCCCCAAGACATCTTTGCGGTGTGCCCTATTGAAAATCCCTTGCATCGCGACCACGATTTCATCCAGGCGGATTTCTTCTTTATCCACCAACTCCGCCAAAAGGCTTTCATATCGGATTCCTAAAATAGGAATTTCCTCGATGCTTTTTTCATCAATCATTTTCTAAGTTTTCTATCTTCACCTGAAAGGGTAAAATTCCGGTCGACAAACTGTCTAATTCCCGTTCCAATTCCGCACAGATGGCGCTCCATTCTTGCTCCGATAATTCCTCTTGTCCGGGAACGAGTAGCACGTCTATGGTGCGTAGTAATCCTTGTCCGGGACGCGGGTCTAATTTGATTCCTCTTTGCACCATTATTTTTTGCACTGCATCGCCCAGCTTGGTATAACAATAGGCTTTTACATCTTCTTTGGTAACAATTTTATTTCTCGAAATTAAAGCCCGACGATATTCTTTAATCGCATTTTCTGGTTTGAGTCGGTTGCGGCCTCCCTTTGTCGTAGTGATTAAAATAACAGAATTGCGATCCGCCACAATCTGCTTATCCTGAATAAGCCGCGAACCACCAGGAATGTTATTTCCAAAAGCGCCATTGGTCGTCCAGTATTGGGCGTAAACCGAATCATTGCTGTCTTTTGCATTGACCACGATGTAGGTCAGTGGGTCTTTGTGGGTATGGCCGGCTAAGGTTTTATTTTGAATCCGGGCGATGAGTTGATTGAGTTGTTTGATATCGGTAGAAAAGATATCTAGTCCCATGGCAGAAAAAGCGGCGCTTTCATCGCGGAGCATATCGAGGAGGAGCAAAACCATTTCGTAGGCATTGCGTTCGTCAAAACGTTGGATACCTCCTTGGCGAATATTGTAAACACCTTCGTGGATGTCTTCAAAATCGACGGTGGAGATGTAGCGGTAATAAAATCCTTCGGTATTGTAAAGGCGAATAAATTCGTAGAAATAATCGTCGATTAATAGCGGAAGAATATTGAGGTTATTTTTGAGGGTATAATATTTTTCTTTTTTGTTGCGGTTGACGGCAGGAAAACAATTGACCTGGCAAGTCATGGCCGCCATTGCTTCTTCTGGTAAAGATTCAGGAAATTCTACTTTTATCCACAGCAGATTATTGGGCAATTCTTTTAAATCCTTGAGGGAAAAAGTATCCTTGAATGGTGCAGGAAAAGGTAAGCCTTGGTTGTTTCTGCTTTTCTTTTTAAAAGCTTGTTTGCTTTTGACATGTACGAAATGTCGCTGGTATTCATTAAACACTTTGGTTTCAATGGAGCGATTGACACTAAATTGATCTGCCAAATGCTGGCCTCTTTCTACCTTCTCATAAATGCCTGGCTTAATGGTCAACTCCTCTTGCTCTGTAAACCATTTGGTATAAGCCAACAAATAAAAATAGGTTTCTTTCTGAGATTCCAAATTCCAATCAAAAAAGAAAGTCATGTTATTGATCGACGATAATTCTTCTCCAACTTCTAATCCCAACCACAAATGAGATCTTGATATTTTTTTACCCAGTTCTGCTTCTGCAAACCTTTCTTTGTGAAAGGTATCGACTACTTCATAGATTTGATTTCCGGTCGCCATGTATTTGATATCCGCATTAAAAATCGTAGGATTTCTAACCGGTGAAAAACAAACATCCTTGGTTTCTTTCTGCACTTGATGCGTGAGGTAGAAAGTCTGTTCGGGTTCTAAAACCGTGAGGGCATCAATCGAGCGGGCGTGCATGATCGCATGGGCAGGTAGTGCGCCGGTAAACACATCTGGGGTAAGTAATTCTACCAGGCGTTTGAGTACTCTGGAAGAAGAAGAATGGATTTCTTGCGAAACATTTTCTAATTCCTTGGCACAGGCTCCGGTCAGCAAATTGACCAAAGGGTCAAAGCGACTCAATTCTACTTCTGATTCTTTAAATCCCCAAAGCCGAGCCACCTGTTTGAGTATTCTCAATCGGATTACTTCTCTACGTTCTATTACAGACATTTTCGAATATTAAGTGATTGGATCTAAGCGCTTACCGATCATTGTTTTAAACAAGCGACTACTAATCCAAAGAAATAGGACTGAAGAACAAGGAGTAATCCAGGCGTTCAAATACCTCATCGGTGGGTACCAGTCTACCTTTTACTGCAATATTGATTCTTCGTTTTACTCTTCTTACATTTTTAAAACGCTTGGCGGTAACTTCCTCCAAACTGATATTTACTTTGATCACTACATTGGCCAAGCGCGGCTCCAAAGCATCGAGTAGCTTGGCAATGCTGTGTTCCATTTCATTTTTCCAGGAATTAATTTTGGGTAATGCTTCAAAATCGTAATCCCAGACGGTACAACCGAAGGTGGGATCATATTTAAACTCTTCAAAACGAGTCACTAAAATTAAGGAGATGTGCTGATCTACGGAATCCTCCAAAGAAAGCTTGCGTAGCTTTTTTCCGGTGATTAGGGATTTGAAGGAAACGGGGAAACCGTAGTAGTCTGGCATATTTTGTTTTTCGTTCTTTGATTAATTCGTCTTTAGCTAGGCTGCACTTCGTTTGTCTGTTTGAATTATTTTATATCGTTCAAACTGTATAGTTTTTTT
>CALLVY010000764.1 GCA_938015925.1 uncultured Saprospiraceae bacterium | reverse complement strand
CTCCTACAGTCGTCTTCCGAAGAGTTGAGTGTTGGGCAACAACGTTTAGAATTTGATGTCAATAAATTGCCACAAGGAATGTATTTCTTACAAGTACAAACCGGTAAAACGCAAGAAGTCTTGAAGTTTATCAAGCAATAGAATTGAAGTAAAATATTTCCTGTTTAGAGGCCTGGGACAAAAACTGTTCTGGGCCTTTTTTCATTATTTTTTTGAAAAAAAAACGGAACTGCCGCCTCGACAATTCCGCTTGATTCAATAAAAATACTATTCTCTTTAATCTGTTTTAGTTCGCTTATATTTTTAGATGATTTTTTTATCTCTTATTACAAAATTCTCAATTCCGCTATACTTCTTTTTTTGATCTAAATTGATAAACAAGATTTAAAGCAGCAGCCCTGGAACTAAATCCAGCAGTGACTTTTAGATTTTCCTGAAAACCATTTTCATCAAATCCAAAACGGACATTAACAGAAGGAATGGTTTCTAAACTTACATAAAAACGATCCGAAATGGCATACTGAAATCCTAAGACAAAACCGACGCCAGGAATGACATTAACATTGGCAGAATTTTGATTCAATGAAACATTTAAATTGCCCAAAAACTCCGTTCCGGTTATAAAATGAAAGCGCTCACTAATGGCTTTTCTTTTTTCTATACCAATGGCAACACTGCTACTGAGGCTAAAGTTTTGTCGGCCTTGGTTGGAGTCAAAAGCAACATTGGCAAGGCCTAATCTGATTCGGCGAAATTTGTTTTCCGCTTTCTTTTTCTTGTAGAGGATTCCAAAATTCGTAAAATCGGAAAAACGGATTCCAATTTCCCGATTGTGGTCGCTTTGTGCTTCCAAAGTAGAAGAGAAGGAAATAGAGATAAAAAGTAAAAGACTTAATGCTGTAATTCGATCAAAAATGGTTTTCATAGATTCTGATTTTAGGTGTAATAGATTAATTGTTCTTTGCTGAGTACTGGCTTAAAAAGACATAGTTGTCTTGTGCTGTCTGATTCAAGAGATAGACAGCTTTGGAAAAATATGTAGGAATTAAATTTTTTATCAAAAAACTCAATGTTCCTATAAAAAATAAAGTAAAAACTTACTCTGGCTCGAAGCCAAAAATCAAACTAAGCTTACCGAAGTTTTGAATAGTGCTAGGGCCTGTTTTGTCAAAGCCAAGTCCATAGTCAAAGCCAATAATACCGATCATCGGAATTTGTGCGCGCAAACCAAGGCCAGCAGAGCGTTTCAAATCAAGCGGATTGTAATCCTTAAGAGATTGATAGCTGTTTCCACCCTCTATAAAACCTAATACGAAAATATTAGCCGCAGAGTGGGTCAGTACCGGATATCTTAATTCCAATGAAAATTTATTGAAAAGTGGAGTCGCCACGGTTTCTCCATTAATGATATTGTTTTCAAGGTCTTTTACGTCATAACCTCGCAGAGAAATAATATCGGTGCCACTGTAGCCATTGTTGAAACTACTCAAGCCATTTCCTCCTAATTGGAAGCGCTCGAAAGGAGAGAGTCCATTGCTACCATTATACGCGCCGAGGAGTCCGATTTTAGCACTGGCTTTTAAGACTAACTTGCCAGCGATTCTTTTGTATAGTTCTGCATCAAAACGCCATTTGTGGTATTCGATCCATTTATATTTATCTTCCGGGCTTTGGTCGGGGTCTCCCTCTTTGCGGAACAAGGAATAGGGGGGTGTGAATTCCATTGCCAAAGAAATTCTAGAACCAGAAGTTGGAAAAAAGGGATGATTGATGGTGCTTCGCGCAATGGTTTGGTTGAGGCTGATTTTATTGAATACCCCATTGTTGATGTTACTACCGTCATCAGGTCTGAAAAGATCGTCTCCCCAATCGGTTAAGCGGTAGCGTTGGAAATTGATGGCGCTTGTAGAAATGAAATTATCATCCGGCCATTGTAATCTTCGGCTAAGGCTGGTCGTGGCACCAAAGACGGTAAATTTTTCGCCATCAATTTCACTATCAATCCCATCTTCATTGTCAATGTTATAAAAAGCAGAAAAAGAAAAAGCTTGTGGTTTTTTACCTCCCAGCCAAGGCTCGGTAAAAGAAATATTATAAGATTGGTAATCTTTTCCATTGCTTTGTGCGCGTAGAGAAAGGCGTTGTCCATCTCCCGAAGGCAAGGGATTCCAGGTCGATAAATTCAATAGATTGCGTAGGGAGAAATTATTAAAAGAAACTCCTGCGGTACCGGTCAAACCAATTCCCGGGCCACCCCAGCTTGCCGCCAATTCCAATTGGTCCGAATTTTTTTCTTCCAGATTGTATTCAATATCTACGGTTCCTTTTTTAGCATTAACAGGCGTTTGTATGTCAATTTTGTCTGGATGAAAATAGCCCATGTTGACTAAAGTTCTTTGAGAACGGATGATGTCTGCCCGGCTAAATTTATCTCCGGGTTTGGTGCGCAACTCTCTGCGGATGACTTCTTCGTTGGTGACGGTGTTTCCATTGATCGTCACTTTGCCAATGCTTGCTTGCGTACCTTCCTGGATGCGAATTTCCAAATCAATCACATTGTCATGAATGGCTTTTTCCAATGCTTCTATTTGAAAAAATAAATAACCCTGGTCTAAGTATAGAGAACTGATGTCTCTGCCGTTTTGGTCAAATCGCAATCGACTTTCTACCAGCCCGGGATCGAAAACATCTCCTTTTTTTAATCCAAATACTTTTTCTAAATCTGCGGTAGCATAAATGCTGTTTCCCCGCCAGCTAATATCGCCGATGTAAAATTGTTGCCCTTCGGCAATGTCGATCAGCATTTCATAATGCCCTTCCTTGTTGTTCCAAACACTGTCTTTTTGTACCACTGCATCACGGTAACCCAAGCTGTAATAGTATAGGGTGATGTTTTGTAAATCTTCTTCTAGTTGCGCGTTGATGAGTTTGGAAGCTTTTAAGCTGCGTCCTTTTTGTTTGGTACTCATCAGCTTTAATAATTTTCCTTTTTTGACGACCTTATTGCCGCGAAAAGCAATTTGCTGTACTTTGGTTTTGTTTCCTTTTTTGATAGCGAAAATCAAATCATGGCTATGTGCAATACGCAGGCTTGGGATTTCTTGTACACTTATTTTTACATCCGAAAAACCCTTTTCTACGAAGTATTCCTGAAGGATAGATCGACTAATTTTTTTCTTGTGTGGATTGAGTACACTGCCGCTTTGTAGGTGTTGGCCGATACTTTTGGTGAGTTCTTCGATCTGTGTTTTTTTGATTCCGGTGATGCTGAAGTTTCCAAGGCGTGGTGCTTCTTTGACCACGATTTTAAGGTAAACCAAATCATCGGATTCTTTTTCCTGAAGGATTTGTACATCCGTAAATAACTGCATTTTCCACAAGGCTTTTATTGCTCGTGGAATAGCTTGTCCTGGTAAGTCAATGCTTTTGCCTATTTGTAAACCACTTCTGGATAGGATGGCCTGGGTCTCGCTGTGGGTATTTCCTACTACGCTGATTTGAGCAAT
>CALLVY010000763.1 GCA_938015925.1 uncultured Saprospiraceae bacterium | reverse complement strand
TTATACCATCATTGTTACAGGAGTCACCGGATGTACGGCTTCGGAAACGATTTTGGTCAACGATATTATAGCACAACCAAGTCCTCCAATCATCATTACAGACAGCAAAGTTTGTGAAGATGGAATGATTGATATGGCTATCCAACAAGCTTATCCTGGAGCAGCAGTAGATTACTTCTGGTACAATGCCAATGGATTAGTGATTGGAACTGGAGCACAAATGAATATATCCGCAACGGATGTAAATGCTGTTTCCCCCTACTACGTGATGGTCAGTGTCGATGGTTGTGATTCTAATCCTTCGGCTCTAGTAGAAGTGGAAGTAGAAGAGTTGCCGATGGCAGTAGCTAGTAATAATGGGCCGATCTGTTTTGGAGAGGAGGGCATATTGAATGCAGAATTTATTCCTGGTGCAGAGTACCGTTGGTACGTCGTTGATCCGGGAGCAACACCTCCTTATGTACTCGTATCTACTGCGAAAAATCCTACGTTGAATAATCTAGTGCCAGGCTCGCATAGCTTCTTCTTATCCTTGTCGAGAAATGGATGTGAATCACCTACTTTCGCAGAAACAGTGATTGAAGTGCAAGCTGCACCGGAGATCAGTGGCTTGAGTACAGATGCTTCTTTCTGTCAAGGTTCTAATGTTACCTTGACCGCTTTTAATGCGATTCCGCTTAGCGGAAATGTTATCTATACTTGGGTCGGACCAAATAATTTTAATTATAGCGCAGTAACGAATTCTGCCGGACCGTTCCCCGTTACCTTACCGAATGCAGATCCAAGTTTTGAAGGAGTTTATAGTTTAACCTTGGAGACGCTTAATGGATGTTTCTCTACTACAGAATCTGTCAACATAGATATGGATGCAGTTCCTACTACTCCCGAAATGGAGGTCAATAATGACTTCTTATGTGAAGGGGAAATGCTGGAACTGAACAGTACCGCTTATACAGGTACTCCAGTTGTTTACGAATGGTTTTTCGATGATGGAGCTACGATAGCTTCACTTGGACAGACGACTTCGCCAACATTCTTTATCGATAATGTGGATGGTACAAACATCGGAGTTTATACGGTTGCGGTAAGTGTAGATGCTTGTACCTCTAGTCCATCAAACGCAATGGATGTGATGGTCTTTGGAAACTTTGCACCACCAGTAACGAGTAACAGCACTTCTTTGGCAGTTCCTGCTTGTGAAGGTGATCCGGTTGTTTTAAATATACCAGTAATTGTTGGAGCAACTTATCAATGGTATGGCGCCAATGGATTTACTTCAGATAAACCTAATCCAGTGATTCCATTAGTAACGATTAATGATGCGGGAGAGTATTATGCAATCGTGGAAGTAAATGGTTGTGCAACAGTCATATCGGTTTCGACTACTGTTCATGTTCAACAAGCACCCATTGCACCAACGATTACTGCTGCTGGTCCTTTCTGTGAAGGAAGTGATGCCTTTATTGAAGTGACGAGTCCATTGAATATCCCACCAGGAACTACAGTGGAATTTGAATGGTATTATAGCGGAACGAATGCTTTAGTCGGTACGACTACCGATCCAAATATCACCCTGCCTAATGTAACGATACAAGATGACGGAGATTATTATGTGATTATGACGGTTGGAGAATGTGCCGCAGAAGCTTCAGTGGTGACTACTTTGGAAGTAGATTATGTGCCTTTGAATGAGGCCAATGCTGGTCTCGATCAAGCGATTTGTGCAAGTAGTGTCGCTTACCTTGATGCAGAGATTCCAACCATTGGTGAAGGAGCTTGGACGGCATTAAACGGAGCGACGGTTACTAACTTTAATGAACCCAATACAGAGGTTATTGATCTGGTGGAAGGAGCCAATTACTTTGTTTGGACCTTGTCTAATGGAGCTTGTGAAAACTTTGATTCTGATACCGTAGCCATCGAAGTAAATATAATACCAGTAGATGAGGCTTTCGCTGGAAATGATATTGAAATCTGTGGATCGAGTACCGTTGAATTATCTGCTTTGGTACCAACCGTAGCTACAGGACATTGGGAACAAACACTAGATCAAGCAAGTCTTGGTGTAGAAATAACGAATGGTACTTTAACCAATACAACGGTTACTGGATTGGAAGTTGGAAGGACCTATACCTTTACTTGGTTGCTCTCTGAAGGGGTGTGTTTGGATTATGAAAGTGATGAAGTGATCGTAACGGTTTATGAAGCACCAGAGATCAATGCCTTTGTATTTGACGAAACGCGATACCTCTGTGATGAAAGTGAATTTATTGAAATCGAAGCGCTTGAACCAAGTATAGGTGCCGGTAAATGGAGTACAACTTCTGGTGCGGTAATCATTGATCCGAATGAAGCCATTTCGATTGTTGATGAACTGAATTTTGGCAGCTACGAATTTGTCTGGACCCTGTCCAATGGAGCTTGTAAAGATTACTCTTCAGATACCTTGACGATGATTAGAGAAGAACATCCAATTGCGAATCCACAAGAATACTTCTTGGTGTTCAATGATAGTTTGGTAGGAGAGAATGTAACAACGAATGATTACCTGGAGAATATGAATGAATGGGAATTGGAATTGATCTCTATTCCTCAAAACGGAATTTTAGAACTCGATGTTAATACTGGTGAATTTAATTACACCCCTGATGAGAACTTCTTCGGTGAAGACTTCTTTGTCTACCAGTTGTGTAATACCAATTGTATCAACTCTTGCGATACTTCGATGGTAAGAATGACGGTTTCTGGAAAACCAGGTGAAGAAGATTGTTGGGTGACAAATGTGATGACGCCAAATGGCGATGGACAAAACGATGCTTTCGTTATCCCATGCCTAACGGATTATCCGAATAATGAAATCAAAGTATACAATCGTTGGGGAGATTTAGTTTACGAAAGTGGTCCTTACCAAAACGACTGGGAAGGGACACACCGTGGCGAACCTCTACCACCAGGAACCTATTTCTATATCCTACAGTTGGATCCAGATTCCGCTGAAAAAACACAAGGATTTTTTACGCTAGTACGATAGATCAGCAAACGAAGTGATGGGTGGGCAATAGCCCATTACTTCGTTTTTAAGGCTTACTGTTGCCAAAGAAATTAGTAATAAACTACACACAAATAAAATTAATATGAGAAAGCTATTCGGCCTTCTGGCATTGGTATGTTTAGTATCAGGCCTAAGTGCACAAAATGATGTGCATTACACCATGTTTATGTTCAATAAACTATCGATCAATCCAGCCTACGCCGGTAGTCGGGATGTGATGACTTTTACAGGGCATTACAGGAATCAATGGCAAGGAATTACCGGAGCACCAAGAACTTTTTCCTTCAATATGCACACTCCTTTCTTTAAGAAAAGATGTGGCTTAGGATTAAGTGTGGTTGCGGATAAAATTGGAATGGTCAATACTTATGACATCACTGGGTCCTATGCCTATCGTATGGATTTTGGAGACGGGAAAGTGTTGAGTGTAGGAGTAGATGGTCAGTTGCAATATGGTAGAGTAGACTGGTCTTTGGCGGATCCCGTAGATGTGGAGGATGGTCTTTTACCGGAGATGTCTTCTTCTAAGTTGAATCCAAACTTTGGGATGGGGCTTTATTACAATACCGAAAAATACTACGTAGGATTTTCTATTCCCAAAGTATTGAAAACAACAATTTATGATGATGACCCGATTGGAAATGTCGGTCTGAATTCCTTGCGAAGCTATTATTTTATGGGAGGCTTGATCATGAGACTCAACAAAACTATCCGCTTTCAGCCAGGAGCCTTAGTGACGATTAATCCTAATACTCCTTTTGAATTTGACCTCAATGCCAATTTTGTTTTTATGGATCGACTGCTATTGGGAGCTTCTTATCGTTTGCAAGATTCTTTTGGTGCAATCGTACAGTTTCAAGTTTCTCCACAATTGAGAATCGCATTGGCGGGAGATTATACCTTAACGGAATTGAGAGATTACTCTCCAGGAAGTTGGGAGATTATGATAGAATATTCGATGAACTACGAAGGTGGTAAATTAAACAACCTACGCTATTTCTAAGAAGTAGTGAGCTTGAAAAAGGAAAGAATTTTTACAGAAAAATAGTGCGGTCAAAAGATTGACCACTTAGGTTTTTTTAAAACCAAATTAATAAGAATGAAGTTGGTCTTGCCAACTTCCCAATAATTTTCGACATGAAAAAGGCACTTGTAAATTTGTTAGTTTTTTGTATGTTTTTTGGCTTAAATCTCCAGGCTCAAGAGTCCGGAGAAACGGTAGTCGATAATCGTTCTGTACCCAAAATGAAAACTTCCAATATCGTCTCCGATTCTTTAGGAGATAAAAAAGCGGAAGGTATTCGGGGTTCCCTGAATCGATCAGAACGCAAAAGGGCAGAGCGTTTATACCGAGACTTAGGGTACAAAAACTCGGCAGAAATCTATCAAAGTTTAAGTGCGGAAGACCGGGTGAATGAAGATGTTCTAAATCACTTAGCAAATAGCTATCGACTCAATCAAGAAACAGATGCAGCAGAATATTGGTACGCCAAATTGGTGACCCAAGCTAAAAAAACAGAATACCTATTGCGCTACGCACAGATGTTACAGAGCAATGATAAATGCGAAGATGCCGTTCGTTGGCATCAAGAATACCTGGAAGCGGCAGGGAGTGATGGGAAGAAAAATCGAGACTTTATCAAAGACTGTAATGAACTGCAAAGCTTTGCCGAACACCCGGAAGTAGTAGTGGAAAATATGACCATACTCAATACCTCACATTTGGATTTTAGTCCGATCCCTTATAAAAATGGATTGGTGTTTACTTCTACAAGAGGCGTAGATAGAATGGTGCAAAATACGGATGTATGGACGAAAGACAATTTCTCTGATCTGTTTTATGCCGAAGAATCAGCAGATGGTTCTTTCTCCGAACCTATTCCTCTGGAAGGAGAAATCAATGGAAAATTTCACGACGGAACAGCGACCTTCAATCAAGGGCAATCCATTATGGTTTTTTCCAGAAATAATTACCACCGATCAAAAAGAAGAAAAAGTAAAAAGGGATTGACGGATTTAAAAATATTTTCAGCAGTAAGTGAAGAAGGAAAGTACTGGGCCAATATTGAAGAATTGCCATTCAATAGCGATGAGTTTACAACTTGCCATCCAAGTCTAACTTCTAATGGACAAAAACTATACTTCGCATCTAATCGCCCCGGCGGTTTCGGTGGCATGGATATCTATGTGTCCGAATTCCAGGGAGGCTCCTGGGGCGAAGCCCAAAACATGGGCCCCGTAGTCAATAGTGCAGGCAATGAATTATTCCCTTTTATCAGCAAACAAAACGATCTTTATTTTTCTTCTGATGGACACAAGGGCATCGGTGGACTCGATATCTTTAAAGTCAGTCAACCCATGGCCAATGGCAATGACGATTGGAATGTACGCGAAAATATCGGAACGCCTTTCAATTCTCCCAAAGATGATCTTGGCTTTTTTATTAATGAAAAAGGGCAAAGAGGTTATTTGACTTCCAATCGAAAAGGAGGATTAGGAGACGATGATATTTATTCGTGGAAAGCAACAGACAATGCCTGGGGAATGGGACAAACTTATAACAGTCGCATTTGTGTTTATGAAAATGAAACAGATGGTAAAATCGCAGAGGCTTCTGTGAAAGTATACGAGACCGCTTTGGATGCATCCGATAACGTGGATGGAGAAAATTTAATCCTTACACTAAAACCAAGAGAAAATAAGGAAGACGAATATGTCTTTGGAGTAGTTGATCCAAATCGGAAAAAATCTTCCGACCAGAAATGGCAAAAATATAGCGATGAAGCCGGAATCTTTGACCTACAAATCCGAGAAGGATTCGAGTACACCTTTAAAGTAAATAAAGAAGGATACGAACCTTACGAAGAAACCATTAGTGCAGATCGCTTGCGCAAAAATAGAAATTACTGTTTGCCGCTGTCTACCCTCAGATGTTTGGAATTGGATGGACTAGTTAAAAATAGGGACACCGAAGCATTGATGCCTAATGCGGATCTAACGATTTTCAATAAATGCACGGAAGAAGAAATTAAACTCACTTCTGATTTGCAAGGTCGTTTTACGCTTTGCGTTCCATGTGATTGTGAGTATCGGGTGAGGGCTGCTAAAAAAGATTTTGAAACGGTATATCAATATTTCTCTACCAAAAATAAATCTTGTCCGGCAGATGAAATCCTAGAAGTGAAAGTCAGCTTAGGTAAACCACGGGTGCTGTCTCAAGAAGAATTGGCGAATACGTCTGTACCTGTGAATCCAGTTCCGACGATGCCAGCTGTAAGGCCTGTGACCACTTATCAACCCGTCACGACCTACCAAGCAGTAACCTCTTATCAGCCCGTTACAACATATGTACCCGTAGAAAATTGGTCGCCTGATATGCTTCGAAATCATTTTTTAGGAAGCAATGCTGCTGATTTTAGCAATGGACAGGTATTTACTTTAAAAGACATTTTCTATGATTTTGATCGCTTTGAAATTAGAGAAGATGCCAGCGTTGATTTGGAGCGTTTGCTACAATTATTGCGTACTTTTCCAGGGATGGAAATTGCTTTGGAATCTCACACAGATGCCCGAGGAAATACGCAGTACAATGAACAATTGTCTCAAAATCGAGCGCAAGCAGCTAAGGCATATTTAGTGTCGAGGGGAATCGCCACACACCGTGTTTCTTTTGCCGGTTATGGCGAAGCTCGCCTGGTGAATCATTGCAAGGATAATATCAATTGTTCGGAAGAAGAACACCAAAGAAATAGGAGGACAGAGGTAAGAGTTACCAAAGCTGGAGCGGCTGCAGGAAGGATTCAAAAATACTAAGAAAATGAATACGACATAATAGTGTTGAAAAACTCAAAAGAGGACTTTATTTTTTAAACAGCACTTAAAATCGTCTGTAGATCTCGAGTTTACAGGCGATTTTTTTCTTTTTCACCTAAAAATTAAGACCCTTTTTAGATAAAAGTTAAAGGACTGTTAAAGTACGGAAAAGGGCACACGTATTATATAAATTTGTAAGCAACGGTTCAAAATATAAGGGATTTATTTTGACCAATTTCATTTCTTTTTCACAAGCCCGGTACATGAATAAAAGAGCCATTTGGGTTATCATTGGTTTAATGACTGCAGCACTGATAGGTATTGCCTGTTTGCAAATGCATTGGATTAAGCAAGCCATTGAACTAAAAGAGGACGAGTTTAATGTGAGTGTTCTCGCTGCATTAAACCGGGTGTCAGAGAAATTGGAACTGGCAGAAGAAGAACGAGATAACTTTGAAGCCTTTAGTAAAGCCAATGATATCAACATTGACAAAGCGACTTGGCGGGAACAATTCGTTCAGCGAGCTTCCTCTAGCTCTGAAGGCGTTTCTCTTGAATTCTCTTATCAAGAAGCCACAGAAGTGCTCAGTACCAGTTTGCCCGAAATTCCAGACATCGCCGCCGATACCTGTTCTTGCGCCAATTGTAAAAAAGAGCGATTCGAACGCTATGAAAGACAGGTCAACTTTTTTATGGAAAACCAAATCAACAGCATGCTTACTCCACGCTCGTTGATCCATCGCTTAGAATTACAAGAAGTAGATCAATTCCTAGTACAAGAATTTACCAATCGAGGGATCGATATCGAATATGACTACGGTGTTTTTTCCAATCGCGATAAAAGTTTTGTAATCAATAATGGACATTATCTGGCCAAAGATGATGCGCCCCATGTCGTACAGGCAGGTTGGCAAAATTTATACAATTCCGAGTATCGAGTCGATTTATTTCCTTTGGATTTACAATCACCAGGTTTGTTGATGATTCATTTTCCAACTAAGGCAAGTATCGTTTGGGGTTCAGTTTGGAACGTATTGATGTTTTCCATCCTCTTTACGAGTATTATTTTACTCTGCTTCGTCTATACGGTACAAGTCATTTTCCAACAGAAGAAATTGGGAGAAATGAAAACGGACTTTATCAATAACATGACGCATGAATTCAAAACGCCAATTGCCACGATCTCTCTAGCTGCGGATTCCATTACCAGTCCAATGATTTCTGGAAATGCAGATAAAGTACGCCGTTTTGCAGATATCATTAAGCAAGAAAACAAACGAATGAATAGCCAAGTAGAAAAAGTACTACAGATGGCTTTATTGGATCAACAAGACTTTCAACTCAATATCTCCGAAATTGATTTACACCAGGTCATTTCCCAAGCCGTGGGCAATAGTAGTTTGCGGATTGAAAGCAAAGGAGGAAAATTGAGCACGGATTTGCAAGCAGGAAAACCTGTGATAGAAGGGGATAGTACTCATGTGACAAATATTATTCATAACTTGGTGGATAATGCCAATAAATACTCACCAGACAGCCCAGATATTTCTGTACATACCAGAAACGTCTCAAATGGCGTTGAAGTAACAGTAAAGGATAAAGGCATGGGAATGAGTAAAGAGGCACGAAAACATATTTTTGACCGTTTCTATAGAGTACATACGGGAAAT
>CALLVY010000762.1 GCA_938015925.1 uncultured Saprospiraceae bacterium | reverse complement strand
GAGCAGTTCAAAGCATTGTTTGGCGATTGCGAAGGTTTGGTCAATATGAACAAGCAGCAAGGGCACGAACCAAAATGGGGAGAACTACAATTGCATACTTATACTTACACCACGGAGTGTAATTAAGTCGCTTTAATATTTTTTTCTCCCATGATGTCGGATATCTTTGCAGGTATCCGACATCTTTATTTACAAACCAACCATGATAGAAAAAGCTCCGCTAGAATTAAGTGCTGATTTTAAATATGCCCTCGACTTGATGGAGGACCAACGCGACCGTCGCAACCTCTTTATCACCGGACGAGCCGGAACGGGTAAATCTACACTCCTAACACTTTTTCGAAATACCACCCGCAAAAAAGCAGTGGTGCTCGCTCCTACGGGCATTGCCGCCCTCAATGTACAAGGCCAAACCATTCATTCTTTTTTTGGTTTTCCTCCAAAATTGATCAACAAAAGCGATATCCGCCGTCGTCGCAATCGCAAGCTCTACGAAAAAATGGAAATGCTCATCATCGATGAAATCTCTATGGTCCGAGCGGATATGATCGACAATATTGACTATTTCCTCCAAATTAATCGCGACGATCCCCGCCCCTTCGGTGGCGTACAAGTGGTCTTTTTTGGTGACCTCTTTCAATTGCCTCCTGTCGTTTCTACCCAAGTGGAGCATCAGCTTTTTCAAACCACTTATGAAAGTCCTTATTTTTTCTCTGCTCATATTTTCAAACACTTCCAAATTGAAATGGTAGAGTTGCAAAAAACCTATCGACAGGAATCTCGAAATTTTGTTCGCCTACTCGATGCAGTACGGGTCAACCAGGCCGATTACGATGACCTCGAAGATTTGAACATCCGACACATCGAAGATTTTGATGCAGAGGATTTTTACATCACGCTTTCTGCTCGAAATGCAACGGTCAATAGCATCAATGCCAAACAATTGTCGAAACTTCCTGGACCAGAAGTAACTTTTAGCGCAGGAATTAGTGGTTCTTTTCAACCCCACCTCTACCCTACCGAATCGCTTCTTGGCTTGCGCCTTGGCTGTCAGGTCATGTTTATTAAAAATGATCCGGAGCGAAAATTTGTCAATGGTACGATTGGGAAAGTCATCAAACTAAATCCTGATTGTATAGAAGTGCAACTCAGTGATGACAAGGGAAATAAAAAAGTCATTGAGGTCGCTAAATTGGAATGGGAAGTGGTCAAATACAAGCAAGAACCCAACGAGAAGGGAGAGATTGAAACGGAAGTATTGGGCACCTTTAAACAGTATCCCCTGCGCCTTGCCTGGGCCATTACGATTCACAAAAGCCAGGGAAAAACGTTTGATCGCGTGATCATTGATTTGGGGAAAGGGGCTTTTGCGCATGGGCAAACTTATGTGGCCTTGAGTCGCTGTCGGACTTTGGAAGGGATTGTTTTAAAACAACCTTTGACGCCGAAGGATATTCAGGTGGATGAACGGATTGTGGAGTTTTATGAGAGTGGGATGCGTTAAGAATTTTGGAGCAATAAAAAATCCATCTCCTAAAAAGAGATTCCCTCTAAAACCAACCCCTTGGAAAAAATCTTAGCTTTTATATTTTTTGAAGCGATAGTATTTTGGCCGCGAATCAATTCTCACATGCAGCCAATAAACACCTAAGCCTGCGGTGCTCAGCCATTTGGTTTCCTGGCCTATTTTCTTGTCGTATTCTTCTCCTACTTTCTTCCAAAACTCAAGCGTTTGCTTTTTGGGTGCAGAACGAACAAAACTAGCCAAATGATTATAAATGGATTCTTCGCCAACAGGAGTGGGAACGATCAATTGAGCATCGCCTCACAAGTAATTTGACGAAAATAAATTCATCAATTTTTTTAGGATTTCGGTAAATTTTCACGTTCTCTCCTTAACAGTCAATCACTTAGAAAATTTACCAAAATCAAAATTGATGAATTTATTTTCGTCACTAAGTTGGGAAAGGTAACAACAAGTTCTTCTTGCTTAAAATGCTCGCTAAAAGCAGAAGGATTCGCTTTAATTCCTGGAAGACTACTACTTTCGACTAAAACAAATTCAAAAGGCTCCGCCACGCTCTTTTCATCAAGTGGTTTCACTTCCCAAAAATAAGCGGCATATTGACTCGCTTTTAAAAGTGCTACATAAAATTCAACAAAAGCGGTTGATGATTTTAGCAATTCTATCCAATCACCGTAGCTTAGATAGTTGGGGCCTCTTCGAATTCGATATTGGTTGACCCCTGATTCTATTTCTGTTTTTTCAACTTGCCACATATGCAAAGGATCTAAATTTTTTCTAAACAATTTTACAACTTCAAAAACCGACGCACCACACTCCCCTGCTCCGTTCTGATTTTTACAAAATAAAGTCCCTCCGCAAAATCCATCAAGTCAAAAACAAAAGATTCTGCCAATACATTGGCCGCTGTTTTTTGCGCCAGTATCTTTCCGGAGACATCCACTAATTGTAATTCGACTTCCTGATTTTCAGTAAAAGAAAGGCTCAATTCAATCTGATCATTTGCTGGGTTGGGAAATAGATTTAAGGCTTCCAAGCTTGGGAGATTGGCCGTAGAAGTATGCACAGAAACTTCGGTACAAATCGTCGCCATACAAGAACGCGCATCGACTACGCGCACACAATATTCGCCCAATCCAAGATTAATCAAAGTAGAAGTACTCGTACCGTCATCCCAGACATAAGCATAGGGCGCAGTACCTCCCGAAGCTTGAGCAACAATATAACCATTCGATTTTCCGGGATCGGTCGGGAAGGCAGTGGTTTGTAAAATTAAAGAGTCTGGATTCTCCAAAATGATCGTCGCGGTATTGGTATGTCCACAGGCATCTTCCACATTCACCACATAGGTTCCCGCAGGAAGATCACTGATTGTTTCATCACTCGAACCGGTATTCCAAACCACGGTATAAGGACTCGCACCGCCACTAAGATCCAAAGCGATTACTCCATCCTCCTGGTCCTTACAAGTCACTTCTTGTGTATCCCAGCCAATACCAATCGGAGAAATACTTCCCTCTTCTAGGGTCAACTCAAAACTTCCTTCATTCGGCCCAAAGCCTTCCAACATAATCACATAAGTACTATTGGGATTGACCGCCACTTCTAAAAACGAAAAACGGTTTTCTCCATTCAGCGTTTTGTCGCAAGTGCCATCTGGAGATTCATCGTTTGAATCGATCAGGATGCCATTGTCATCGTATAGGTATAAATAAGTATCAAAATCGGTAAGATCGGAACAGGTATTTAGGCGCAAGGAATATTCACAATCTCCTGTAGTGTAAGTGTAAAAAACATCTGCTGATAATTCGCCCCGAGTATTGGTATAGCATATATTTGTCAAACCACTTTCTGCAAATGGTAATGTTGTAATCGCAATCGGAGCAGACATGGTATTGCCAAGAATCGCACAATCCAAAGTCGTAAAAGTATGAGGTCCGGCCCAAGGACTACTCCCATCCATTCCACAATCTTCTGAGAGGTAAAAATCGTAACTGGTATTTGGACTTAAGCCCGTCAGCAAATAGATATTGCCCGTTACATTCAACTGAATTCCAGCATCGGGTAAGGTGCCACTTGGCCCCCAAGATAAGGTAGTCGCAGTACTGTTGCTGCTCGCGGTTTCCCAAGTGAGCTCTGCCAAATTATTACTGATTTGGTTGGTTCCCAAATTGATGGGGGCATCGCATTCTACTCTAGCTTGGCAGGACACGCTGGCTTCCCAGCCTTCCAATTCTATATCTGCATTGGATTGAAAAATAAAGGTCATACAGCCGCTAGGATTCGTTGCGGTCAGTGTCATACCTGATAAATTTCCAGAACCTTTTTTTCCCGTGACATTTTCATTCCAGCACCAGCCTGCGGTACTTCCACCAGGAGAGGAAAAAGTAGCAGCCATCGTATTCTCCCCATCGTAGATCACTAATTCATCGAGGCAATTCTCTTCGTCATTTTCTACCACAAATTTAGAAAAACTAACCGCCACCACGTTTGCTGGATTGCTCGGACAAATCGTCACCGAATCCAGACTATTGCTAAAATAATTGCCACTAAAGCCCCCTTCATCGACAAAAAATCCACCACAAGCCGCTGGCTCCGGTTGGGTTCTAAACGGAAAAGCTTCGCTCCATACGGAAGGGATGGTAGCGGCACTATTATAAGTCAATACCGGAAAAGGAATATCACAGGTCGCATTGGTCGCTCCCCCTTCCAATTCATCCAATCCACTATAGACCCATTTTTCTGGTCGGAAAAAACCATTATTGTTTCTTTGGTTATTGATTCGATGTGCCCAGCCGTCTCGGTATTCCCAGACCTGTCCGGTACCATCTACATTCGTCCATCCAAATTGGTCAATCACTTCTCCCTGAAAAAATAATTCTACGGCATCATCGCCATTGATCAAAGCCGAAGGATCCGTAAATGCTGGATCAAAACCAAAAAAGGCATTAAACTCTGTTGAATCCGATGCGAAAAATAAAAAGGTTCCACCATTGACGGCGATCGCAGGGAATTTAAATTCTTCGCCATCCGAACCGCCTCCATTATTGGCCGATCCAATTCCATAATTACTCAGATCAGCGATATCATGTAAGACATATAATTCCACGCCCTTCGGTGTTCCTCCAGATCGGGGACCATCAAAAACCCCGGAGATCATCAAGCTTGCTGGCCCGCAATGACTTTGGATATAAACTTCATAATCCGTCTCTGCCTGGAGGCCCGTCAATGCTCGTTGTGGGCTTCCGACCCAATCCCCCGATCCACTTGGGTTTACGCCAGCTTCGACGAGTTCTATATTCCAAAGAACGGCTTCTCCCGGCCAATCTACTTGCGCACTATTGGGAGTAATATTGGAAAAAACCGCTTCTGCAGGTGGCTCGCAAATTTGCTGGGAAATAATGGCAAAATCATAGATTACCGTTTGTGGGTTTTCGAAAGTAGAGAGGACGAGATAATAGGTTTGGTCTTGTTCCACAAAAAGATTTTCGATGACTAAATTTTCGGTCGTTGTGGCATTAACATCACTCGCGATACACATTGGCGAAGCATCCGGACAATCACTCATTACTTGCAAACCAGCGAAGAAATCAGAAAGCTGGCTGACTTCTATCGTAATGGCTTCGTTCGTTTTTGGGGTATAGGTATAAATGACTTCATTGCCATTGAGATAGTTATTGGTTTGGCAAGGGCCGGTACCGGAATAGTTGTTTCCAAAGTCGGCGGTATTGATATTGACTTCAAAATAAGGCAGGGTATCAACGACCTGGGCATTGGTGCAGCTAGAACCTGCCGGTGGTGGTCCATTGCTGAGGATCGACAAATCGAAATCAGTAGATTGCGGCATTGGGAAAGTAGAAATGACCAAATAATAAGTAATCCCACCGGTCAATAATACATCATCCAGCAATCGAATACCTGCTCCGCCCTGGAGGTCACTGGCGATACAATGTACAACGGGGGCATTGGGACAATTGTCGAGAATATGCAAACCAGTAAAGGAAGAAACGTTTTGCAAAAGCACGGAGATTTTATCATCTATAGCAGGAGTATAAGTTATGACAAAATCATCTCCTTCCATATAAGGACTCCCGCAAGGGCTAAAGGAGTAATCATCTCCAAATCCATTGGTGGTCATGCCCGTTTGTACAAAAGGAAGGGTCGTAATTAGGAAGGGATTGCCGCAGTCTTTGCCGGGCTGTGCCAGTAATAAAACGGGAAATAGCAATGCCAAATAGGCAATCGTGAGTATTCGAGGGATCATGTGTGTAAGATTCGGTTGTTGGTAAAACGCCTAAAAGACTGTTTTGTGATGAGCTTTTTGGAAAAACTGTTGCAATGGAACATTGCTTTAGAGTCTAAAAATAGAAAGGAATTTCTTAGGGATTGCGCATTCCGATCATTTTTTTGGATAAAAATTCTAAATCTAGGCAAAAAATTGCCATTTTGTAGGGACGCTATCAAAAACGGAGTAAAAGATAAAAGACCATTTTTGATCGTTTAATCTGCTAAAATATCAAAATAATAAAACCAATACCTATCATGGCAAAATCAAAAAAGCAAAGAAGAATAGAAATTCAGGATAAGAAGGATGCCCGTAAAATTTTAAAGGTGGTGATGATTTCCACTTTGGTATTTTTAGTGTTGCTCTATATTATGTTTAGGAGTTCTTGATCCTGGAGAATTGTAATTAGAGAGGCGCTCTTCCCTTTTACATTCCAAACAAAGAGGAATAAAATAGGGTTCTACGATAACTTATTACTGAGTTAAATAGAACCCTATTTTATTTTGCTTCCGATCTGTTTTACTTTCCATTAACCTCAACGGTTCTATCCAAATCATAAACAATCGGATCACCACCTTTGAGGGATAAAAGTTGTTGGTTACTGAGAGCGATGCATTTTTTAAGATCTTTAATTTTCATTGGTTTAGGTTTTAAATATTGAAAAATTATTGTGCTTCCGTTTTTTATTTCTAAAAAAAGTATTCTAATATCTATTCCATCCCCGCAAAGAAATCCATAAAAACCGGATACGTTCGTACCCAGAATAAAAAGAAACCGAGTAAAGCCCCTCCTACAATTCCCCCCAAAACCAAACGGCGATAATCACCAAAAAAGCCAATTACCCCAATCAGGGTCAGCATCCAATAAACCGCACCAGTTGTCATAATCGCTCGAAATCCAAGTCCACCAAAATTAGAATAAGCCGTAAGCAGTAGCAGGGTAACGATAAAAAAGGAAGCCAACAAATGCAAAATCGAAAAGGCTCTCGCCAAGGTTTTATAAGGATAGTTTTTTTGAAAATAAGCCGTGATTTGCCGAGCGATCAATAAGGCCAATGGCAAAGTTAAAATTAAAGACTGCGCCAAAAGACCCGCCATTAATAGCCCACCAATAATAATGGCCATCTCCTCTCGCTTGCGAAATTTGTACATCAAATCACCAAAAGAAGCCACAATAAAACCCGTCCAGGGAAAAAAACCGCCCAAGACAACCAGCAAGTATTTCCAATAAGGCAACTCCCCATAAGCAAGGATAAATCCAGAGCTTCGGAGGGTCGAAAAGAACAAAGCCAATGGCAAAATCCAAAAGCCCAATTTATCCAATCGCTTGCCTTGTGGATGTAGCATTCTTAGATAAGCTCCAAAAACAAAAGCGGCTATGGCGACCGACCAGGGATGAATCATCAAACCCATCAAAACGAGTAGCCAAAAAAGCAGGGCATTTGGTAAAGACGGCTTTTTTAAAAACCGCAATTGAGCTAAAAGCAGTAGCAATTGAACGGCAAATAGCCAGGTATCACTGACAAATAATTTGCTACAAAACAAAAGGACAAAGGAGGTGGATAAAACCAATCCAGTATGCAGACTTGTCTGATGTCCAAAGATGGGCTTCGCCAAAAAATAAGCTCCTGCCAAAGACAAAAGCAAAAGCAAGACACCCGGCAATCGCAAGATAAAAAGATTGGTTTGTAGCGGATCTATCCACCAGGAAGTGACTCGCTGGGGAAGCCCTAGTCCTCCACTCGCTTCTTGAATGCTTTGGAGGTTTAGACTTTCCCAGGTCGCCCAGAGTGGCATCCAGTCATTCATCACAAAGAGATTGATCAGTACTAAAAAAGCACTGGCCCAGAGGAAAAACCGGTAACGATTCGATAAGTTAGAAAGGGTATTTGCAGTCACTGTTTTTGATTGTGTCAAAAGCTTTGCAAATGTAGAAAATTAAGCGGGTTTAGTGGTCATCAGTAAGTCTTATTTAAGATCATTTTGGGAAAGGCGCTGCATTTATAACTTAATTACTTTGATCAGCTGTGGCAATTGATCTTTACTTCTCAGTTCCAAAACATACATGCCGGACGGCCAATGATCAGAAAGTATGGCTATGTTTTTTTCCGCCCTAATTTCTTCTCGATATAAGACTTGGCCAGAGACAGCATATAAGCTTATGGTAGCTTCCTGAATCGCTGCTGGCAATTGAATAATCAATTGATCCGTAAATGGATTACTCAATTTTATGATCGGTTTCGTTTTCAACTCATCGGTACTCAATACGATAGAGGTACAATCTCCGTCTTCTATGATTTTTTTACTAAACTCTTCCCACCCAAGCACTAGGGTTTTATATTCAATAGGAGCAATTTTATGCCCTTGGATAAAGCCTTTGACATAGCCTTTTTCTATTGTTAACTGAGTGGTGAATTGGTAAGGATTAGGACGCCGATAATCATCAATCACGTCCCAGTCATTTTCTTTTTCTTTTATTTTTGGAAGAATAATTACGATCGTATCCTGTAAATCACCGATATCTAAGGCGGCCATTGACCAATTTCCATTACAGTAATAATCCGTTCCATCCCATATCCGAACAATGGATCGGGTTTCTTCTCCTCTTAGTACTTCTATTACTTTTAAGTCAATTCCAAGAGTATCAATAGAAACGATCTCTCCAGTCAAAATTACATCCTCACTTTTGGATTCTAAGCTAAAACAAAAGGAATATGCGGAAGTAGAACAAGCATGGGAATTAGCGCATCCCAAAAGAGCGATCAAAAGAATCAGGTAATTTTTCATTTTTTATATTTTATGCTTTATTTGCAAATCTTCTTTTTCCTTGCTTCTTTTGACTCCAACTACTCCACGACCAGCTTCCCGGTGGCCATAGATTTTTTACCAACCAGTTGGTATAAATAAACTCCTTTAGGCCAATCACTTGCATCAATTCTAATTTGACTTCGATGGATGTCGCGAATCGTTTGTACTTCTTTTCCATTGATATTGGAGATGCGCATCTGGAATTCCTGTGCTTCCGGATTAGAAAAAGTAATTAGCGCTTTGTTGGAAAATGGATTGGGAAAAACACTTACTCCTAAATCAGAAGCAAGCTCCTCTAAGCCAGTGATGGTCACACAGTTCGCTTCCATAAAATGTTCCATCAATTCATAGTCTTGACTTACGACTTCTCTGATTTCACTGATGCAAATTTCTTGCTCCAGATTCCCATCATGGAACACCCGAACCAGTTTTTGCCAGTCCGCTAATCGATGGATCACCGAGTCTACCGTAGACACACCGAGCACTACTCCATTGCTGCCAAAATAAGCGCTTGTTGGATAATCCAAGGGATCGACCAAACTTTCTACCTTGGTGATGGTCAGTCCGGTCATATAGAATTGATAGCCCACTACATTGGCCGTCGCCGTACGAATACCAATGTCAAAATAATTATCGACCACATCGTGCGCCAGAATAGTTAGTCCTGCGGTATCATTGGGATTAGATAAAGACTTGGGAAACTTGCAGTGATTTTCTACGCCACCAGAGGGTGGCAAATAGGCTTCGCCATAGATGGCACAGTCAGCCATCAAAGCGGCATCGTAGACGCTGACTTCTCCATCACCAGAAAGGTCCATGCAATTGGCGGCTGCGGGGTCATTGTTTTGGACAATGTCGATATAGGCGAGTACGTCCGTGGTGCTTTGGTCGCCATCGCTATCGAGGTCTCCCCATTTGGTCGTTCCTTCGCACACCCCTGCACAATCATAGGTCGCATTTCCAAATACAACTCCTTTACAATCTTGAAAGGGTTCACATTCTTCATCAATGATCAATTGCAAATTGCCCGAACTCCGATCCAGGATGATACAGATCTGTGCCCAGTTATTGAGCGTATCTTGTTCCTTTCTTCCTAAGGCATCAGGCGCATTGTCCCAGTTGACTCGAGTCACAAAAGTATATCGTCCATCTTCCACATCCGTAATATCAATCCATTGGCATTCCAGATCCGCCCAATACTCATCAAAACATCCTGCGCTAATTCCCATATTCGCACAATTGTATTGGGGCGATCCACCACCTTTACAGCCCAGATCAATTACACAAAATCCATTCTTAAATCCAATTGGCAATTCCACTCCATTTTCATCGTACAAAATATACTCCGCATAGCCATCGTAATGCCAATGGTTATGACAATTATCAAAAGTAAACTGAGCGGCCTGGTCGACCGGATTACCGATGTAATAATCGGCGTCTCCAATATTTTCTATCCGGGTAGAAAAACGAATAATGTCTCTTTTACCAAAACCATTGAGGCAACCTTCTTCTACCAGACAATCATCCGCTGTCTGAATTTGAGCAAGAAAAGCCGTGGTCTCCAATACATCTTGTCGGATCAAAAGGTCTGGTGCTGCCGGGCAGGCTGGATCACCAAAAGGTAAACAGCTGCCATCGTCCATGGTAGCTAGTGGACTATAGTTACAAGAAGTGGAATCGGTACATCCTGAGATGGGGCCGACATAAATAATTTCCCAATCTATTGCCGCTCCGCCACAGTCTCCATTGTCATCTCCGATTCGGATATAGATGGGTTCTTCTTTGGGTAAGGCAGTCGTTATGGTCGCTTGTTTTCCACAACCTCCAAAATCATCGTCGAAGGCTAGTGTTCCTTCATTGTCTTCATTGTTATGTGCGGAATTACAATTTTCAAAAATCCAAATCTTGGTATCACAGCTTGCTAGATTGCAAGTACTGATGGTGTATTGTCCAGTCTCTTGTGGGGTAAAACGGTACCAATTATCGTCTACGCTTGTTTGGTGTGGTCCCAAGCCAACTTCTAAACCCGTATTGCAAGCCAATCCCGGAGGGCAGTTGAGATCATGCCTGGCAAGCTCCGATGTTAAGTTGGTATTCAACACCTCTACCCCATTTATTTCGATGGCATAATATCCTGGAATTTCTATTCCATCTCCAAAATCATCTGTAATGGTAAAAGTGACGCATTCCTCTTTTGGGATACAGACTTCCCAGGAGTATTCCGTATCGACTTGATAAGTAGCATCCAGTTCTACCGTTTCCAAAACAACTCCAACTGCATTAACGACTTCCCAGGAAGTTTCGTAGGGATAAGAATCGGTATGGACAATCACTTTTAAATTGGCCTCGGTTAAGGTGTCGCATTGCCCATAGGAGGAAGCTCCAAAAGCAAAGAAAAACAGGAAAACCAATAAGAAATGGACTGACTTTTTCATAGGAGGAAAGCTTAGGTTTTGAATAGTCAAACGTCAAATATTAACTAA
>CALLVY010000761.1 GCA_938015925.1 uncultured Saprospiraceae bacterium | reverse complement strand
CGCGCTCTGGCCAATTGAGAGCGAGAAGTACTTTCGGTAATGCCTAGTAATACACCAATTTCTTTATGGCTGTATCCTTCAATAGCATTTAGATTAAAAATCGTCCGAAACCCTTCTGGTAATTGGTCAATCAAATTCAATAAATCTTCTGCGGCCAATTGCGAATAAACACTTGGTGAAACAAAGTTTTCTGGAATTTTTTCCAAACCTGATTCCTCTAATTTATAAGGACTCTTGCGCAAATGTTGTAAAGCTGTAGTAGCTACAATGCGTTTCATCCAAGCAAGAAAGGAACCTGTATTTTTGTAATTTGGGATATACCTAAAGATCATTAATAAGGATTCTTGCAGCACATCCTTCGCTTGCGTTCTACGACCAACATAACGGTGGCAAACCCCCAGCAAAATGCTAGAGTACTGCAAGACCAATTGCTTTTGGCAATCAGGCTTTTGTTTTTTGCAACCTTGTATGATTTCCTGTTCGGTCAATGTGTTGGTTTTATTTTGGTGGCCGGGCATCTTTTGATCGGATGCCCGGCAATGATTTTTGATTTGTTTTATAGCTATCTATTATTAATACAATTTCTATATTAACGCTCAGTCAATAGTAAAGAGAATTCGCAAGAAAAAGGAAGGTCAGAGTGGTTGGTGAGAGGAGTTCCATTTCCATTACTACTGAATACATCAATGGTACCGTTGAATCGCCCTTTTGCATATTCTCCAATTTCGTTTGTATATTCTGTTAGCGTAATTTCTGTAAAATTGATACAATCTAAGCTGGTGAGGCCACAACCAGAAGAGGTAACCAAAGTGTCTGACCCTAATGGTATGGTGGTATTTCGAAGACGAAAATACGATATATCATTCTTGTCATAATTGCCAGGAAGGATTGGGCCAGCGGTGGCATCAAGGGTAAAGAATACTCCTCTAAAAGAATTGAGAGGATGTATTTCAAATTTGTTATCATTAATTTTATAAATTTGTGAAGGGAGAAAGACTTCATTTCCATCTAGCGTAAAACGAAGAATATCGGTCAGAACGGTTCCACAAACCTCAATCGTTCCTGCGCTTATTTGGTTTTCGATATTCAGGGTTATAGAGCTACTCTGCTCTAATGAATTAAAATCTAAACCAGCGATTTCTAATTCGGTGGCATCATTACAATTGTAGATAGAGATATTGAATGTGTTGGCATAAACATAGTGGAAAGAAATTTCACCATCAAGGATTATTTTTACCCAACCATCTGTTAAGGGAGCACTATTGCAGTCGAATAAACTTCCAGAGATCTCTATAATGTCGTCGGTTGGAATATCTACCCAAATATCTCCTAGGTCTGTGTCCGTATCAATGGGGTCAAGGTTTGTGCTGTAAACGATCTTGTTACAATTGGCAGATTGATTTTTAATAATCAAATCCAAGCTTTCACCTGCGGGTACCTTTCCAGTAAAATAACCGTTTTTGTCGGTATAACCAAAGCCAGAAACTAGGTTGGAGGTACTGATTCTTACGAGTGCATTGGCAAGAGGAAGAGTGTCACCGCTCACTGTATTAGCCAATACTCTTCCGCTCAAACGAATAAGAGGATATGGATCATCGCAATTCCAAAAAGAGAAATGGGCTACATCTCCTACATAATAGTTGCCTTGTAAAATAGCTTTACCTTCTTCTTCCCATAGTCCAGAATTTTCATCGAAATGCCAGAGTGGAATTTCAGCAGGTGCTTTGCTTAGGTAGTCACCGGAAAGAGGGAAAGATAAAGTTGCCTTTTGGCCATTACCTAGTTGGAGTTCGTTGCCACTGTCGTCTAGCAATTCTACCGCCATCATTCCAAAAGAGATCAGTGCGACCTCATCACCTTCCTGGTTGACTCCTTGGAGATTTCCAGGCATGATTTCAAAAAGATTTTCTGCTTCCGGGTTTAGCCAACGAGCGGCTACGGAAACGGTGCCCGTATAAGTTTGATTATTGGCATCCACAACACTGTTTGGAGGGAAGTTTAATAAAATACCTTCTGAGCTGGAAAGCTCCCCACCAGTGGCAGGGTCGATAGTACCGATGATTTGTTTTTCTAAAAGGGTAAGGGTGGCAAAGTTTTTCGAATCCTCTTTAGGGAAAAATCGCATCGAGCCATCGAAAAATCCTTCTTTTTCAACGCTCAATAAAGTGCCCGATTGATTCATGATAATATCCCTGATCACAAAGAGCCCTTCACGGTTGGTCGTAGTGGTTTGATTGCCAATGCGAACCATTGCTTGATCTACAGGCGCACCAGATTCTTCTAGGATGATTCCTTCGATGGAAGCATTGACATTGATTTCAATAATGGGAGGAACGTAATCTTTTGTGGTCGTTAGATCGGTGTCGGAGTCTTTTCGGCAAGAAAAGAGCAAAAGGCAGAGCAAACTTAGAAATGCTATATTTTTCATAACGAATTTTATTTTTTGTGCTTCTAAATCATTTCTTGGAATTTCTTAGAAATACGAAGCTGTATAAATATAATGTTTTATCCGTTGTGCTCAGGCCTGAGGGGATAACGGGTTTGTATAAGGTAAGTGCGGTAGCGGGTCAAAACGCTGCACGGCTTGTAAGTTTTTTAAAAAAAAAAAGAAGATTGGTATAGAATGGAAAATGAAATTCGCTTGCTAGACGTAGGTTTTAGGTAGGTTTTTAGCTATATGTTTATTCCTCCTCGGCTTTTTGTTTTTCCAAGTCAGCTGCGGCTTTATCTGCTGCTGCTTTGGCTTTTAAAAGCTCAATGACCTCTTCTACTTTGTAAAAATAGAGTTGGTCTTCAAAAATGCCAATCGGTTGAGGGTCTACGGACATGATGGTTTCGAGGGCTGGGTGTGCTTCTCTGGTATTGATGACTATATATTTGACGCCCCGCGCTTTGGAAAAGTAAAGTTCTCCAAGGCGGTAAGATTCAAAAATGAAATTGGTGAGCCCTTTTCGATTGTGGTAAATCAAGGTTTGGTTGGGAGAGGTACCGGGAATACAAAGGATTCTTTCTTCTTTGGTAATACCGAGGCTTTGTTGGAAGGCTTCTAGTGCATCTTTTTGGAAATATACCGTACTCATGCCCTTCATTCTACCGTCTTCGATCTGGTAGCTTTCTATCATGCGGAAACGAGTTAGATTGACATTTATATTTATGTTTATAAAAGCTAAAAGCGCAATGGAAATCTGGTAATACCATTTGATAGAATAGGTCGAAAGAATAAAAAAGAAGCCCGTTGAAATTAAAACGGGAAGGGGCATGAGATCGATGAAGTAATAATTGTGGACTCTTAACTGTTGTAAAAACAAAACGCCATAAGCAAGACTTCCTAAAATAGAAAAGATCAAAAGTAGATTAAAAAACCAAGGGAATTTTTTGAAGTTGAGGACTACAAAAGCCAACATGATCAAGAGCAAATAGAGCCCTTCTTTACAAAAACTATAAAACCAGATATAATCCCAAATATGATCAAAAGTGTTTTGAATTTCTTCTCCCGTCATTTTCCAGGCAGGTAGGATATTAGTAAGGAAAATATGGGAATCGTGAATGTTGTTATAATGTATGGCCCAAAAAATCCAACCGACACTAAGGGTAATTACAAGTAAAAATCCGCCCAGTACATGCTTGGTTGCGGGGAAATACTTCTTCACTTCTTCGTGCTTTTTTAGAGGCCAAAGGAGAATTAGGTAGGAGGAAAACCAAGCGAGGAAAGTAATTAAAGTCGTTACTTTTAAAGTGCCTGCGAACAAGGAAAAGCCGATAGACAGGTAGAAGAAAAGCAAACGCTTCTTTCTAATAAAAGCCAAATAGAAAGCCGCACTTAGGAAAACCATTCCAATAGCAACGGTATTGGGCAAGAAATTAAAAGAATAGAAAGCCATCAAAAAAGCCCCCAAAGGCAGGAAGGGAACAATGGCGGCCAGAAAAACATTTTTGTAAATCCGGAACAAACCAAAAGACAATCCCAGCATTCCCACTAAGAGCAATACCAAATGGAATATCCTCATGATGGAATAATCAAATCCAAAGATCTTCCAAAGCAGTGCATCCAGATAATACAAACCCGGAAATTCTGAAACCGCATGCCGTTCCGGACTGTGATAATTGTGCACCTTGGGTTCCCAAAAATCCTGGCCCTCATAGTAATTGATGGCAATGGACAATCCATCCGATTGACGCCAGCCATGCCAGGAGCAGGGCCCATAATGCGCAATGGAAGCATAGTCGTATTTGAGAAGAATAAAGACAGCCATGATCAACCAAACGAGCAGCAACAGTCCTTTACTCGAAGAAAGGCTGCGGGCAAAGCTTGTATTAGTCTCTATAGGATTGATTTTAGACATGGTTCCTCAAACTGCCTGGCGATCGGAGCAAGTGCTCAAAGGAAATAATGATTTTTTTGATGAGTGTTTATCCTAAAATTTATGCTCTAAATAATAAGGCAACATCGCTCGCCAAGTTGGCCAATCATGCGCCATGTCTGGTCCCCAGACATCCAGTTCATGCGGAATGCTTTTGGCATTGAGTAGGGCAGAAAATCTACGGGAAGCTTCTGGCGTCTCATAGTTTCCAGAACCCGTAAGGATATGAATGTGCTCGCTCTTGCGAATATTAGTCAGCATGTCATGATCTTCCAAGCCAGGCAAATATTCTTCAGGGGAATTGAAGAAAACATCCTGGTCGTGATAGCCCTTGGTATAAGTACTCAGGTTGTAATTGCCACTCATAGCAATGGTACCCGCGAAAAGATCTGGCCGCTTGAAAAACATATTACAGGCATGCAAAGCACCCAAAGAAGCACCAGTGATAAAGATAGGAGTCTCTTCGCTGGTGTGGGTTTTGATAAAGGGAACAACCTCGTTGAACACATAATCATTGAATTGCTGATGTCGAATCGCCTTGTGCCGAGGATGCATGTCGCTATTCAACCAGCTTTCAGAATTGATACTATTAATAGAGAAAACTTTAAATTTTCCACTATTGATCGGACCACTAATGGCATCAATCAATTGAAATCGCTCGTATTCCAAATAATCGGCAGCAGCCGTTGGGAGCATCAATAGAGCTTGTCCGTAATGACCGTATACGGCGATCTCCATGTGTTTGTTGAGGGAAGGGCTGTGCCAGCCTTGAATGTCTCTTTGCATGTCTGTTTTTTTT
>CALLVY010000760.1 GCA_938015925.1 uncultured Saprospiraceae bacterium | reverse complement strand
AATCCTACCCTGACATTAAATGCATCCGCAGCTTTTGCCCCTTGCAAGGCCCCTTCTTTCCAAATGTTTGTCAAAAAATTACTGAGCATACTTTCGATAGAAACCCAGGTATTTTTTGTATTCGGAGAGAACACATAATCTATCAATGCGAGTTTAGCAGATTGCTCAATCATCGGGGCAGTTCGTCTCACGCTGATGTACCTCCACTCGTTATCATTGCCAGCCAGGGTTCTTGCCCCCCAAACCAATATGCCTTTCCCAGTAAAAGATCGAATGGCATTAATGGACTTCCCGCTATTGACATCTATATTTAGAACTTCCTGTTCTTCACTATTGATGTTTAAAGTAAGATTTGTCACTCCGATTAGTGAAAGATTGGCAGGTGATTTCCACACTCCTCGGCTGGAATCCACTAAGTTATACACCCCAGCCATCGCACCACTCGGTGGCAGGATATTTATTTTCTCTTGGACGATGCTTAGGATTTTCTTGTACATTGGACTTGCAACACCCAGTGCCGCATTACCCTGTTCAGGCTTTAAGGAACTTCCCTTAATACTATCCAGAATAGTTTGTGCATTGGGATTAGGTGCAGCAGGAGGATTAAGAATAGGCTCCAGCACACTCACATCCCCTCCATTAATATTTAAATAAGAGACCTCATTAATCGCGACTGCGGTAGTTTTGAGGTAAGGATAATAAGCCACTCCATATTTTAAAAAATTACCCCCTGTGGCATTCCGGAAATTTTCAATATCAGCTGTCCATAAAACAGGGTCTGGTTCGTGGCCACCGATCACATCAAAGATGGCAACAGCGGTTTGCATGTCTTCACATTGCACCAAAGTCAATTCCATCAATGTTCCATTTTCGGCGAGACTCAATAAAGTCGCTTCAGGAAAAACATACATGGTAACTTCCTGTATTTTTTTCAGTGCGGCCAATCCCTTTGTCATATCCGCCAATAAGACATTTGGATTGACAATTTGATCACCTGGTTCTATAGCGGAACCACTCGCAGAACCGTAAGTTCCTATCGATACGATATAAGCCTTAGATCCTCCATTTTGAAAAAACATCAATAAACTATTGTATAAATAATAGATGGTATTGGGATCGGGTTCTATGGTATAAACATCACCGTTGAAGCTATAAAATTCTCCTTTCTCCGGTTTTTTATTTTGTTTGGTAATAAAATAATCTGGTGAATAAGCTGCGGGCGCTCTTTTGGTCGCAGGGTCGACTGGAAGACCATAAATGGTACTAAACTCTTTCATTGAATTTATGACCATTGGTTGAAACAGATAAGACTTCCCTTCGTATTTTGCTTGTGCGGTGTAACCAATAAATGCAGGAACTGCCGTTTCTACTTGCACCACTGAATTGGGAAATGCATTTAGTTCATTGATGTAGACACCAGGTGTTTTAGGATCCATGATTCGTTCGTTTTTTGAGCTTATTGAAAAGAATATTGATGGTTTTTAGATGGTTTTGAATGTTTGAAAAACGCATTGTAAAACGGTAAGAGATTAAAGAAGTCCATAAAAAATGTTTATGGACTTCTTTATTTATTAGTAGCGTTTAATACGCGAGTTCTACAATTTTCTCTGCGTCAGAAGGAGTCAAGGTGCCATGTTCTCCTAAAGCGATCATTCCTCTTTCGGTCAGCCTTCTTGCTATTTCAGAACCAGTGCCTTGATAGTCTTTCGTATATTCGGACAATTTGGTTTTGATGCCAATGGAATGAAAAAAGGCAACAGTTTTCTCAATTCCTATTTTCGCTCTTTCCTCCATAGAACCTTCCCTTACTCCCCAAACACGATTGGCATATTGTGCTAGTTTTTCTTTCTTTGTTTCGAGGTTATAAGTATAATGAGACCCTGCTAAAATAGCTAAAGTTCTGGCATGATCAATTCCATAAAGGGCGGTCAATTCGTGTCCCATCATATGAATGGCCCAATCGGTCGGAACGCCTTTTTGAATGAGTCCGTTCAATGCCATGGTGCAACTCCACATAAAGTTGGAAGCGGCTTTATAATCGGTCGGATCTTTCAGAATGACTGGTGCGACTTCAATTAAAGTTTGCAAGATACTCTCGGCAATGCGATCTTGCAATAAGGCACCAACGGGATAAGTCATGTACTGTTCTAAGACATGTGTAAAAGCATCCGCCAGACCATTGGCGATTTGACGCTCGGGAATGGATCGGACTACCGTTGGGTCTAGTATCGAAAAGACAGGGAATAATCCTGGGCCGCCCATGACCAGTTTCTGTTTGGTTTCCGCTCTGGTAATCACCGCGCCGGAATTCATTTCAGAACCCGTGGCGGGTAAGGTAAGAACGGTACCAAAAGGCATCCCTTTTAAGGTTCGGATTTTTTTATCCAAAATATCCCAAGGATTGTCACCAGTATATTCTGCGGCAGAAGAGAGGAATTTGGTACCATCTAGGACGGAACCACCTCCTACTGCTAATAAAAAGGTAATTTCCTTTTCTTTGATCACTTCCAGGGCCTGCATTAAGATCGCATACTCCGGATTGGCGGGAATTCCTCCAAATTCTTCTACTTCAAAATCTTTTAAAGCTGTTTTTACCTGCTCGTAAATCCCATTTTTCTTAATACTTCCTCCTCCATACAATAGCAATACCTTAGCATCTGCGGGGATCTCTGCTGCTATTTTCTGTATCTCCCCTTTCCCAAAAATAATTTTTGTGGGGTTTTTAAACTCAAAATTCTTCATGCTATTTTTTTTATGGTATAAAAGTTTATTCTCTAAAAATTTAGGTTGGATAAAACCATTTTAGAGTAAACTCTAATCCTTATTGAATTGTTTCCACAAATATACATCTCCTCAGTCAAGAAAAAATTGATAATTACTCAGACAGTATTTTGAGTCTATTTTTTAGGATCGTTCAGACCCGACACGGGGCTTTTAAATATCCATTAGCTTTATCGCCTTAATAATCTCCTCCGGGGCTTCCACATTCAAACAATGTCCTTTACCTTTTACCTCTATGCGAGTGGTATTTGGGATTTCTTTTACGATGTTGTCGGTATGAAAAGGAGGAGTCGTTGCATCCTTTTCGCCAATCACGACGGCACAAGGGATACTGATATCTTTCAAGCGATCGTAATAGCTTTCATTGCCAAAAGCTTCTAAGATTGGGATTAGTTTTGAATGATCTTGTTGCAAAAATATTTCAGAAATCACCCGTACTATTTCAGGGTCTGGGTTTTCTCCCATAAGCGACTTTCCAAATTGATCGCCTATTGGTTTCCATTGAATCAGCTTTTGTAAAATACCGGATTTGATCAAAGGAATCTGTAGACGGTTTTGAAAATTATTTTTGTTGACTTCTCCAGCGAAAGTCGCCATCAGCACACAAGCCTTGATATTTTTGTGTTGGCATTCTGGATGGTCTAGTAGAAATTTCATACTTAAGAAACCGCCCATAGAATGTCCGACCAATATACAATTTTCCAATTGGAAGAATTCAATGAGGTTTTTATAATCGGAAGCCATCGAACTAGAATGGATTCCTTCCTTGCCGATATTTGATTTTCCGTGTCCACGCTGGTCAAAAACGATGGTTCTATAGTTTAGTTCCGTTAAACGCTCCACCAGGATATTCCACTCTATGTGACTAAAGCCATAACCATGAGCGAGCAGAATCGTAGTTTTTCCACTTCCAGAATCAATGGTATATATCTGCGTATCATCAGGCATCTTTACCATTTCCTCCTTCCCTACTATCGGTTTTGACAATTGAAATTTCTGGTACATTGTTTTTGATTTTCGTTGGTTTTATATGGAAGTGGATATCTTGGCTTTTATCGAACCGGTCTCTAACGAAGACCGCAAAGTAGTAAACTCCTTAAATATAAGAAAACCAAGGCTTGTTAGTACTTAGGCAGAATATCTATTTCCATAAAAAAGTGAAGTTCCGACAAATTCTTTTCCGACTCTTACAAGGAATTTGTAAACTTGTGACCTCAAATACTATCTTTTCGTCCTAAAAGAAAAAAAAAACATGAGTGAAACAAAAGAATTCCAAGCAAGTCCAGAAGCTAAAGGAAAAGCGAAACAACTAAGAATATTCGCGATGCTAGCCTGGGTACTTGCCATGGCCGGTCAAGTCTTTGCCATCTTAAAATTAATCAGCGATGAAACCTTGATCTGGTTGATCGTAGCGATCGTTGTTATTTTGATTCTTGCGATTACCGGTTCTACCCTTTGGAAGAAAGCCAATAGACTAGATCCTGCCTCTGAAAAAGAGCCAACGCGGTTTTTTATTCAAAATCAGCTTGGTGCAATTATGGGAGTACTGGCCTTTCTCCCCATGGTCCTTATGATCTTATCGAACAAGAACATCAGCGGAAAAACCAAAGGCATTGCGGGAAGTATCGCCGCGGTAGCCATGGTCGCTGCGGGTATCACTGGAGCGGACTTTAATCCGCCTTCCGTAGAAAAATATACTGAGGAAATCAATCAACAAAACGAAGCCGCTAAAAGTCTGAACATTGATAGCGATAATGTTTACTGGTCTAAGGCCGGAAATAAATACCATGCTTTTGACAACTGCCAGTATATCAAAGGCAAGGCCCTTAGCAATGGTAGTATCGAAGAATCCTGGGAGCAGAAAGGGATTTCTGAACTTTGTAAGGTTTGTAAGAAAAAAGCCGCTAAATCTGCGATTCCATCTGATGTGAAGGAGTTGATAGAAACGGAATAGTTTATTGACTTAAGTTTGGATTAGAAACATGAGTCATCCCGAATTTTCGATAATCGAA
>CALLVY010000759.1 GCA_938015925.1 uncultured Saprospiraceae bacterium | reverse complement strand
TATTCGGTTTTACGCAGAAAAACCAAAATGGATGCTCAATTTACTTCTCTTAATTTGAATATAGTTATATACTAAAGAAAAAATAATGCGGAAAGACGTATTTTGCATTTTTTTAAGTGAAATATGACTTCTATGTTTAGTACTCTTAGTCGTTTTGTACTTCGTCTTTTTGGTTGGACAGTAATCGGACGCTACCCACATGAGGTAAAGAAAATGGTGGTTATCGTGATTCCGCATACTTCCAATTGGGATTTCCCTTTGGGCCCTTTATCCAGAAAGGTAATGAAGGCGGATATAAAGTTTGTGGGTAAAGCTTCCCTCTTTCGCTTTCCTCTCGGCGGAATTCTCCGTTGGTTTGGTGGGATTCCGGTCAATAGAAGTAAACGAACTAATTTTGTAGACTCCATTGTTGATTTATACAATGAACGAGAAAGTCTTGCCATTATGCTCGCCCCGGAAGGAACTCGCGGTAAAGTAGAAAAGCTAAAAACGGGATTTTATTACATCGCTAAAAAAGCGGGCATCCCCATTCTCCTCGTAAAATTTGACTATGGCCCAAAGATCATTGACTACGGAGAAGTTTTTTGGCCGACCGATGATATTGACGCCGATATGGCTTACCTAAAAAAATACTATAAAGGAGTTCAAGGCAAATATCCTAATAGTAGTTGGGCAGAATAAGCTGATTCTAGCTTTGTAAATAATCCGACATTATTGGGAATAATTTTTTTGATTTCATCCCTTTATCCCTCCTTTTACGTATTTATACTTAAACAGCGTTCCAGTCAAAACATGCATACAAATTAATGCCCTGGAGTATTAATGCCTTTTTCTTAATTAAAGAAGTTGTTTTAGAATAGATTGATGATTTTCTTACCTAGCATTGAACTCTATTTTACAACAATTTTTAAAAAATTTTCTACATGAAATTAAATTTTACTTACACGATTTTTAGCTTGGTCCTTATGGCCGTACTTTTTTCCAGTAGCTCTGGTGGCCGAGCTGGAGCAGCCATGCAAGGTAATACAGATGCTCCTGGTGATGACACAAAAACTTGTGTCACCTGCCACGGAAATAGCTCCTCTATTCAGGTTACCCTCAGTATTGATATACTTGATGGAGAAGGCAATTCTATTGATACTACCGGTTATGTTGGTGGTGAAACTTATGATGCTGTCGTTACCATTAATGTTGAAGACGGAACTCCTACTGGTTTTGGATTCCAAATGCTAGGACTAAATGCTTCTAAGGGCGAAAATGGTCCTGTCGCTTCTGAATGGTCAGCGCCTGCAGACAATGTACAAATCATTAATGTAGCTTCTACAGGCCGTACCTATGCGGAGCATAAAGGAATAACGACTGATAATGTATTTCGGGTAAAATGGACGGCTCCTGAAAAAGATTCTGGAGAGGTTACGTTCTATGCCTGTGGCAATGGAATCAATGGGAATGGAGAAACGAGTGGAGACAATGCCGCTTGTGGAACGTTCACCATTACTGAAAAGTTAAATACCAACACTAGCCGCCCAATCGAATCTCTAGATTTGGTGATCGCGCCAAATCCAGTGGAAGATGTATTACACATCCGAACCAATAGCCCCAATTCAGGAGACTATAATTTGACCATCACCGATTTGCTTGGTCGTACGATCTACCAAGAGGTATTTGATCTTCCTCAAGGAAAATCAGATTATCCACTTTCTGTGAGCAATCTCGAAACAGGAATCTATTCGCTACACTTAAGTGGGAATGGAAAAATGCTGACGCGTCAGATTGTGAAACGATAATTTGTTGAAACAATAGATCTCTATAGCGTTGAGAACAAAGCTTGTTCTCAACGCTATTTTTTTTGTCCATAAAAGTCCTAAAGCTCTCCATCCATTCGCTTTCCTTTCCATTCATTGCCTTAGCGGACAGAATCGACTTCGAGATGTCCATCATTATCCCTATTTTCGCCCTATCAAAAAATATTGAAAAAACACCATGTATAATACGGACACTCAACGCCAATTATTCGACCTTTCCAAGCAATTGCTAAAGGCAACAGAGCAACCTTCTGCAACGGAGGCCAAAGCAGAATCGGAACAATTGCATGCGGTACTCATCTACCACGAATGGCGCTATTCTATAAAAAATGATCCTGTGATCAGTGATTTTGAATACGATTCTCTCTACAAACGCCTCGAAGCATTGGAGCAATGGTATCCCGACTTAATCGGCCCGGAATCACCTACCCAAAGAGTATCAAACGACCTCACCGAAGATTTCCCTTCGGTCGAACACCTCGTACCGATGCTTTCCCTGGCCAATTCTTATAATGAAGAAGACCTCGTCGATTTCGATACCCAAATCAAAAAACTCTGTAGCCTCGATGCCGACGCCAAAATTGAGTATACCGTAGAACCCAAATACGATGGAGGTAGTATTGCACTGGTTTATGAAAAAGATTTACTCGCACGCGCTGCTACTCGCGGCAATGGAGCCCTGGGCGAAGAAATGACCAATAATGCGCGCACCATGAAATCGGTGCCGCTCAAAGCTGATTTTTCCAAGAAAAATATAGCGAAGGTAGAACTCCGTGGAGAAGTCGTCATCCGCAAAGATCATTTTGTAAAGATGAATAAGGAAAGAGAAAAAGAAGGTCTTTCCCTTTTTGCCAATCCGCGCAATACGGCTACCGGAGGTCTACGTATGAAAGATCCAAAAGAATTGGCCAATCGCGGGTTAGAAGCTTTTGTCTATCAATTGGGCTATGCCGTGGACCAAAATGGTATCGATCAACTTTCTTCTTTTGATACCCATTTCGAAGGTATTGAGATGCTGGGACAACTGGGCTTTAAAATTCCAGATAAAGGCATGAAGCTTTGTAAAAACATTAATGAGGTCGTCGCTTTCTGCCGAGAATGGGAAGGAAAAAGGGACAACTATCAATATGAAATTGATGGCATGGTCGTGAAGGTAAACAGTCTCGCACTGCAAGATAAATGTGGTTATACGAGTCATCACCCGCGCTGGGCGATTGCCTATAAATTTAAGGCCAAACAGGGCACGAGTAAATTATTGAGTGTCGAATATCAGGTTGGGAAGATCGGTTCAGTCACGCCAGTTGCCAAATTAGAACCAGTGACGGTTGCGGGAGTAAGCATTTCTTCAGTATCTTTACACAATGCCGATTTTATCCAGGGCAAAGATATTCGCCTCGGAGATACGGTATTGGTAGAGCGCGCCGGAGATGTCATCCCATACATTGTAAAACCTTTGGATGAATTGCGCAATGGCAGTGAACAAGTCATCGAATTTCCCAAAAACTGCCCGGTATGTGAAACACCATTAATCCGAGAAGAAGGAGAAGCAGCCTGGCGTTGCCCCAACCATAATTGCTCTGCCCAGGTCATTCAACGAATGATTCATCACGTTTCTAAAGATGCCATGGATATTGATGGTTTTGGAAAATCTTATGTGGAACGTTTTCACGAAGAGGGTTGGTTAAATACGCTGGCGGACTTATATCGACTAAAGTATGATTACATCGCAGGTTTAGAAGGCTTTGGAGATAAGTCGGCAGCAAATTTGATGGAAGCCATTAAAACAGCGAAAGCCAATCCGATTTCCCGTTTGCTTTTTAGCTTGTCTATTCATCATTTAGGAAAAAAGGTATCCAAACTATTGGCCGCAGAAGTCAAACATGTCCTGGATTTGCAAAAATGGGAAGTGGAAGATTTTACCAATATTAAAGATGTAGGACCAAAGGTCGCCGAAAATGTAATGGCCTTTTTCCAAAACCCTGAGAATATTTCCTTGTTAGAAGAATTAGAAGCTTTGGGAGTCAACCTCCAACAAACCGAAGAAGACCAACCCCGACAAATCTCCGCAGATGCTCCATTGGCTGGTAAAACCATTTTATTTACCGGAAGTTTGCAAAAAATGGGTAGAAAAGAAGCGCAGGAAAAAGCAGAGAGAGCAGGTGCTCGGAATATTAGTGCCATCAGTTCTAAATTAAATATTTTGGTCGTTGGCGAAAAAGCGGGTTCCAAACTCCGGAAAGCAGAAGCGCTAGGTACGGTAGAAATAATAACGGAAGATGAGTTTATCCGTATAATCGAAAATTAAACCTCTTGCATCAACTTGCATCAATAAGTGCTTGGACTATCAAAATGAAGTTATTTTTAAAAACACAGACATGAAAAAAATATTATACGCTACACTTCTATTTTCTCTCTGCTTAGTTGTCGCATGTAGTGGCGCCAAAAAAACGGCAGAAAAAGAAGCGGAAGTTACGCCCACTTCAAATCCAGTAAAAGATATGGTAGACATCACTGCTGTTGTAACGGGGACCGGAGGGAATCTTGGACTCTATCAATTTGATGGTATTGGTTTTAAAGCTTTACAAGATTTGGCACCAACCAGAGGAGATACTTTTGAATTTCAATTGCCAAAAGGAGAAGCAAATATTTACTATATCGGTCAAGCTAGTCAGCAAAAAAGACCAATCGTTATTGGGCCAGAGCCTGTTGTTTTTATGACCGGATCTGCAAAAGGTATTCGACAAGCTGTTTTTGTTACGTCAGATTTGAATAAAAAATACGATCAGGTCATCCAACAAATCACGCTGAACAAAAGAGACATCCAAAGCATTGATCGCCAAATGCGTCAGGCCGGAAACAATCCTGAATTGCATGAAGAGTTGAGAAAAAGACTTGTTGCTATTGACCAAAGAAAGAGTGAGCAAGTGGTGAAATTGCAAAGCAATTATCCTTTCCTTGCAAAAATTGCAGAGCTGGATAATTTCCAAAGTTTCGCCAGCGACACCAAAAGCTATAGCAATGTACTCGAGCATTATGTCAATGAATTTTTCGCTAATGCGAATCTCGCTGATCCAAATTACAACCGTATCACTTACCTCTTTGAAGCCTTCCGAGAATATGCCACCACGATTTCTGGTGTAGGAATGCCGGAAGAAAAAGTAGTAGAAGTTTTGGATGCACAATTATCCAAAATTCCCGAAAACTCCGTCGCCTACAAATATGCGCTCGGTGGTATCGTCATTACTATGCAGCAAAAAAATCATGGCGCTTTTGCGGAATATGGTAGCCGTTTTTACGAAAAGTATAAATCAGAAAACCAACCGCATACCCTAAATCTAGGTCGCCAAATCAATAGTGCTAAAAGCTTAATGATCGGCGCTGTTGCACCTGACTTTTCTCAAAACACTCCAGAAGGAGAAAGCTTGAGCTTAAGCGATCTCCGTGGAAAAGTAATTCTTGTCGATTTTTGGGCGAGCTGGTGTGGCCCTTGTCGAAAAGAAAATCCAAATGTGGTCAAACTATATGAA
>CALLVY010000758.1 GCA_938015925.1 uncultured Saprospiraceae bacterium | reverse complement strand
ATTGAGTGGTCCAAATTCATACGGCTGATTAACATAAATTGGAATGCCGTAGCCATTCGTTTCCCAATTGGCAGGCACTTGAAAGTCATCCCATTTTTTATCATTATATTTTTTTTTATAAAAATCTTGTGGACGGTCTTGTGGTCGTTTGACCCAATTGAATTTCCAAGTTCCATTGAGCGAGTGAAACCATTTGGAATTGTTGCGGTCACCTTGCTCTGCTAATTTTTTATTTTCAAAAGGAAACACTTCTGCATGTGCAGGCATTTTATTGGACTCGAAAATAGTTGGGTTTTCCCAGTCCAAATTTTGGGCTACCATTTTTTGCTGAAATAAAAACAGCGTGAAAAAGATTAAAGTTGAGGTGGTGATAAAGTGATGTAGATTCATTAGTATGTAATTGTAGGTGAAGATTTTTTTTGTTTGATTAAGTATTTGCTAACTGCGATTGATTCGTTAATTATTCCCCTCCAAATTTATTTTAAAAGGTGCTAAAGGCAGTTCCGAACTATTGACTATATTATTTTCAGGTGCAGGTGCCCACGCATATTTTATTGTTGTGAGTAAAAAATCTTTAGGGTAAATAAGCGTGATTTTATTTTTTTCAATTGTAATGTTTTTTGGAAAAAAAATGGATTCCAAAGTTCCTTGTTTCGTATAACCTTGCATAGAAAACCCTTGGGGCAATTCTCCTTCTTTGGTTTTCAAACCATTATATTCCTTCTCGAAAGTAAATACGATTTTATGCTCCTCTTTTTTCCAATCATAGGAAACTAACATGGGACTTTCTCCTTGATTTTTTTTATCATAAGTTTTGGAAAGTGCCAAGTGAGCCAATCGTTTTCCAATCACCTTTTTCTCTCTGGGATGAACATCAGTTGGATGCCCTTCATCAATTGCGACCACCATTCCTGTATTTGGAATGGAAAGACATTCTTGTTGGGCTGCTCTAAATTCCGCCCAAAGACTTCGATTACCAACTTGGGGTAATTGAACAAAGTAAAATGGAAAACTTCCTTGCTTCCATTGACTTCGCCAACTTTTAAGTAACATTTTTTTCATGGCAAAATAGGACGAAGGATGGGTTGCATTCGATTCGCCTTGATACCAAATCGCTCCTCGCATGGCATAGGGTGCAAGTGATTTTATTGCTGCATCGTATAAATAATGAGGTGCAAAAGGATGACCGGGTCGTTCATCAGTTTTATTTGATTTTTTCCAATTCGCCCAGTTTTCTTTGGCTCGAGAGGCTAACCAAGGATGGATAATTTCAGCATCCAACCACGTTTTATTTTCAGCAGGTAACACTAATTCTCGCAGCTGTGGATGACTTGCCAACGCTTCTTCACTTATCCAAGATTGAGCTGGAGAACCACCCACGGCAGCTTGAATTAATCCGATAGGTACATTCAAAGAATCATATAATTCTTTTCCAAAAAAATAAGCGACTCCCGAAAATTCAGCTGCAGTCTTGGAATTGGACAATTCCCATTTTGTAGGATGGAAATAATTCCCTTTAGAAAATTCTATGAGTTCTTCTGGAGAATATGGAGTCTTGTAAGTATCATGTTTTTTTTTGAGATGAAATAAACGAATCACTCGTTTTGAATCGGCTAACGGAATTTCAGTTGCTGCGGTTGCGGATTTTTTTAATGGCCATTCCATATTCGATTGTCCGGCACACAGCCATACTTCTCCAATATAAATATCTTTTAATTGAATGGTTTTGGAAGGTGATTGGATAATTAATTCATATGGCCCTCCAGCTTTCATGGGCAGCAATTTCGTTTTCCATTTCCCAAAATAATCTGCTTTAGTCGTTACAGTATTCTGTCCCAAACTAATTTTTAAAACCACATCACTTTCTGCATTTCCCCAAATAGGTATGGGCATTTCTCTTTGCAAAACCATATGATCGGAAAAGAGGTCAGGCAATTCAACTTGTGCGCAGATATTGATTGGAAAAAAAATACTAAGTAATAAGTAAAAACAATATTTCATTTTTTTTTTCATAAACATGATTTAAAAAAAGGGGAATGGATTACCATTCCCCTCTAAAACAAAACTGTATGAAATTTTCACTACTACGTAAAATTTAAAACAAAACGAAAAATCATTTTCTTAGTAACCTGGCGTTTGTTGCAATGCAGGATTTCTTCCGATCATATCTATCGTAATGGGCAATAGAAGTTTAAATTCATCACCAGGATTAAGGAAGCTTATATTATCAAGAACATAGCTATCACCTGCTCTTCTAAGGTCCCACCATCTTTTTCCTTCACCAATGAACTCTTTATAACGTTCATCCAAAATAGCATTCGCATTATCTGTTGGTGAACCATTACTATAACCATGTGTAGTCACATCATAATTAGCACCATATCCTCTCTCTCTAATTTGATTGATCTCGCCTGATGGGTCTTCACCCAAGAGGTTTTTTGCTTCAGCTAAAAGTAAAACTACATCTGCATATCTATATACCGGCACATCATTTTCAAATATGCGTTCAGAACCAATTACTTGACCTAAAAACTTATTGAAGATAGAACCAAAATATGCAGGCTCATTATAAGTAGGATAACCTGCACCTCCATTATCATCAATGTACAATCTAATAAAAGTGGCATCTTTTCGGCTATCATCATTATCGTCTAATAATAAAATAGTTTTTTCTGACTGCCCATATCTATTAGCTCCAGCGATAATAAAATCACTCATGGAAACTCCTTGATCGTTAAATTGCGGATTGATTTCTGTACTTCTACCTGTTAAACCATTGTAAATGTTAGACGCTTCGTCTTGCTTATATTGCAATGCAAAAATAAACTCGCTATTCCCTTCACTTCCGATACCCCATAAATCAGAGATGCTTGGTGCTAAGCTTACATCTAAAGATGAAATTTCTTGCAACGCTTCTTTTGCTTCGGTAAAATCAGCAGAACCACCTCCAAGTAAATTACCTGACCAAATATAAACATCACCTTTCAATGCCAATGAAGCTGCCTTAGACCAAAAATTTCTATTACCTGCCCAAAAGCTATCATCCTCCCCAAATGTGCTCAAGGAGGTTTCAATGTCAGATTTTATCAAACTCATTACCTCTGCTTGTGATGACCGTGCCTTGCTTAGGTTGTCCGGGTCTATGGTTCCCACAGGCTCTAAAATAATAGGCACCTCACCCCAAGTTTTTAATAAGGTATAGTAATACAGCGCCCTTAAGCCATAAGCCTGAGCCAACAAATGCTTTTTTTCGCCTTCATTGACAAACTTCACGTCTGGAGCATTTAGCAAAAAGTCATTTATTCTATGTATTCTAGTGTATAATTCTGCCCAACCTCCAAAAGGTGCAGTAGCTTCTGTAATATTAGATTCTATCAAGTTGGTATTATCTGCGGACTCATAGGTACGCCCACCCCAAATATCACTTCTCATTTCACCCAATAACCAAAGGTTGCCGGCAGAGGATCTTAAGTTGGCATACATCCCGGTATGTGCAGTTCTTGCGCCTTCTTCTGTATCCCAAAAACCTGCAGATGTCAATTCACTAGGAGACATTAAATCAAGTTCTTTCTCACATGCGCTGAAAACGAACACAGCTAATATTATATATATATACTTTTTCATGTTTTTAATTTTTTTTAAATTTAAAATGTTACGTTTCCACCAATGGTAAATGTTTTAGGAACTGGAAATGCGCCATATTGTATACCTCCAATCTCTGGGGTATCTCCACTCATACTTTTAAAGTAATGCAGATTAGATCCTGTCACGTAAACATCGAGTCTTTGAATAGTACCTTTGAAAACATTTGTGGGTATACTGTAGCTCAAGGTTACTTCTCGTAACGCCAAATAATCTCCTTTTTCCCAGAATTGCTCATTACCAAAATTTTGTAAACTACTTACAGATTCATTACCTCTCCACACATTTTTAGCATCATTGACAAATACCATACGTGGCCAATCTGTATTAGTATTGGTAGGCGTCCATGATTCTAATACTTCAATGGGTTGATTCAAATTACCCTGTGTCTGTCCATATCCTTTTGCTCTAATATGGTTCCAGACTAAATGCCCAGTAGCAAAATCTGTCTTGACAAATAAATTGAAGTTTTTATAACTTACACTAGTTGTAATTCCCCCAATGAAATCTGGAGTAGTCCGTCCAATCACTTTTCTATCTAGACCATCAATAATACCGTCTTTATTTTGGTCAACCCACTTTGAATCACCAGCCCATCGTTGATTAGTACTAGCTGCAGGCATAAACACATCAGTTATTGAATTGTCTGCATCAGCCTCAGCTTGATTGGCGTAAATACCAGCTTGTTCAAAAGCTACCACCAAATCATGACCCGATCGTTGTCCTTCCTGAAAACCACCTACCCATTCTTCTTTGCCGGTGTCTGGATTCCAGATTAACTGTCCTCCTTGTCTATTCAAATCGTTACTATTATCAGGAAGCGTTACCACATAATTTTTATTGGTATTAAAAATAGCCCCCACATTCCAAGTGAAATCTTTTTTTCTAATTACATCGCCATTTATTTCTAACTCAAAACCTTTATTTCTGATGGTTCCGTTATTCGTTAATATGCTGCTAAATCCAGTATAGTAAGGTAAGGTAAGATTCGCTAATTTATTTTTAATATCCCTTGAGTAAACATCCGTTATAACTGTAAGTCTGTTATTAAAAAGCGACATATCTAAACCAAAATCCAACGTAGTTGATTTTTCCCATAATAGATCTAATGTAGGCAAGAGAGAATTAGCATAGCCTGTTTGTCCGTTATAAATACCCTGACTTCCATATGCTCCAAATACACCATAATTACTTAATACATCCTGATTACCATTAACACCGTAACTTAACCTTGGCTTTAACCGGCTAATCACATTGTTTATGGATGAACCGCGGAAAAAGTCCTCGTTATGAACATTCCAGCCAAAAGATATACCAGGGAAAAAGTCAGATTTATTGTTCCCTAATCGAGAGGAAGCATCATTTCTAAAGGTAAATCCAAGTAAGTACTTATCGTCAAAACCATATAGTAATCTACCAAAAGCAGATACAATAACATATTCTGTTTCAAAAGTATAAGGTATTCCATCAGCTTCGGCACCAGCATTTAGGGTTCCTATTAAATCTGTAGGCGAATTTCTGGTTCCTGCTGTTGTTCTAAAAAAGTTGTCCTTAAAGTATTCCGTACCTATCAAGGCATTAAAACTATGTTTGTCAACATCTTTGAAATAATTTAAAGTACCAGTTACTTGGTTTCTTAACGTTCGATCAGCTCTAATAGAAGCTTCCCGACCTGTTCGAAGAGGACCAGAAGTGCTTCCTACTCTATAGGCTCTATTAAAATTTTCAAAATGATTATTAATGGTAAAATGACTTGCATCTACTGACATAATCAAGTTGTCCAAAATATTTAAGTCAACACCAATGGAAGCAGATAAACGCTGTTCTAAATTTTTTCTAACAAATTTGTCTTGATAATATAATGGATTACCAAAACTTTGATTTTGCCCTACAGCATATACGTCTGAAAAGGTACCATCAGGATTGTTGTCATAATCTCTTGAAGTAGGGGCTTGACCTTGAAACCTTCTAAACACGGTGTTATCATTACCTAAAGGACTTAAGCTTAAGTTAGAGTGTGAATATAAAATATTAGAGTTTACTTTTATCCTATCCGAGATCTTATATGAACCAGAAAATTTACTGGAGTATCTTTTAAAGCCTGAACCTAAAATTAAACCATCATTATCCAGAAGCCCAAGACCTAGATAGTAGGAACCTTTCTCATTTCCTCCGCCAAAGGACAAATAATGGTCTTTAGTATCGCTATCCTGGTAGATACGATCACCAACATTTTTGTTATCAAAAAATAAAATGTCTCGACCCGGCTCTAAAATGTCAGGTATAGAACTCCATCCTGGTTGATTTAACAGGTATCGATTATCATCAGTTAAAAGTTGCGTAGTGAATGGAGAGTTAGTTGCGTTACCACCGATGGCAAAAGAATTGTCACCATTTATAAATTGACGTATAAAATTGGGGTTACCACGAGTAGCTTCGGAATAAGCATGTCCTTGTCTATTGTAATTCAGAAAATCAGCAGCACCTAGATACTTTTGATCATCTCTTTCTTTATTGATACTATATTTAAACTTATAGTTCACAGCAGATTTTCCAGCCTTACCCGTTTTGGTCGTGACAAGAATAACCCCATTGGCAGACCTTGCACCATAGATAGCTGTTGCTGCAGCATCCTTTAACACTTCAATAGATTCTATGTCATCAGAGTTCAAAGCATAGAAGGAGCCTGGAATACCATCAATTAATATTAAGGGAGAACCCGTTCCATCAAAATTGGTACCACCACGTAAAACTATTTGAGGGGTAGAACCTGGTTGTCCCGTCGTATTGGTCACCCTTAAACCTGCAATAGTACCTTGTAATGCTGTTGCAGCATTGGATCTAGTGGAGGTTTCTAGAATTTGAGTGTTCAGTTTTGATACTGATGTTGTTAATTTTGCTCTGGATTGTGAGCCATATCCGATGACCACGATTTCATCCAATTGAGAATTGTTCTCTCCTAATACCACATCAATTACACTTCTTCCATTAATAGGAATTTCTTGAGGTTGAAAACCTGTATAAGAAATAACTATCGTATCATTTTGGTTGGGAACATCAAGAGCATAATTCCCATCTAAATCAGTAGTTGTTCCTATAGAACCGTTCTTTAAGGTTACTGTAGCTCCTATTAAAGGTTCTCCCAATGACGAAGTAACCTTACCAGAGACTCCAAATACTTCTAGATTTGGACTGTAGTTCGCTTCGACTGTCGTGGTGAATATCATGAGAATCCCTATGATATTTAGCCAACTTACAACTTGTCGAAAATTCGATGTAAAAGTTTGTTTGTTCATATACAAAGACTTGTTTTATGGTTAATAAAAAGAAATTCAGTTCAAAGGATTAAAATGGGTTCTAAATAATTTGTCTGTAAATATTAGGAGAAGTCAGTTATAGGAAGGATGGTGGATTATCAAAAAAGGGGTTGAATCGTATCATAGGGGTTGAATCGTGTCATCGAAGGAATGAATTGTCTCTTATTGAAAAAACTTGCCTTTTAATTATTTTATTTTTTAGCGAAAAACTATTCCTCTTCTCCACCCGATGGTATTTACCAATCACTTCTGAGAAAAAAATTGGGGAATCAACAAATCTCGCCTCCTCGTACAATCACAATGTTTAGGCAATATTATTCTACCCAACTTAGTCAAATGAAACTTTTCTTCCCCTTATTGGGACATTCAGCACCATTCTGTTAATTTCCATCCTAATAATGAAATAAACCACCCCATTAGAATTGAAATCTTTATTCATCTTTAACCAAACAAAATACAATTTTGGTTTTCTCAAATTTTGAAATCAAAATAGACAGAACACACAATGGAGCAAGACATTTTTAAAACCTATGCGGAATTTTATAAGAGCAACCTATTAAATGATGTGATTCCTTTTTGGGAAAAAAATTCCTTGGATACACAATACGGTGGCTATTTTACCTGCTTAGACCAAGAGGGGAAAGTTTATGATACTGATAAATTCACTTGGTTACAAGCTCGACAAATTTGGACTTTTTCCATGATGTATAATCGGGTAGAAAAACGGGAAAGTTGGTTGAAGGTCGCTAAAAGTGGAATTGAATTTCTTAAAAAACATGGGCGAGACGAACAAGGCAGTTTTTATTTTTCCATGACCAGAGAAGGGAAACCGCTCACCCATGCTTTTAATATTTATGCGGATTGTTTTGCAGCGCTTGCTTTTGCCGAATATGCCAAAGCTACTGGCGACCAAGAATGTTTTGATATTGCCAAAAAAACTTACCATCGGTTTCTCGACCGCAGAGAAAATCCTAAAGGAAAATATGAAAAATCAACTGGAGCAAGACCGCTTAAATCTTTCGGTTTTCCGATGATGACTGCCTACCTGACGAATGAATTAGCAGAATTTTCCACGCCCGAAAAACGCAAAGAAATTTTCGAAGATTGTGTGCATCAAATATTAGAAGTGCATTACAATCCTGAAACAAAAATCATCCACGAGCATGTTGGCTTAAAGGGAGAATTTTTGGATTGCTATGAAGGTCGGTTAATTAATCCTGGGCATGGAATCGAGGCGATGTGGTTTGTGATGGACATAGCCAAGCAACTCGACCAACCCGATTTGATAGAAAAGGCTACCGATATTTGTTTAGAAATATTAAAGTATGGTTGGGATAAAAAACATGGTGGCATCTTCTACTTTATGGATGCTAAAGGTGCGCCCCTTCAACAATTGGAACACAACCAAAAATTGTGGTGGGTACACCAAGAAACTTTAATTGCATTGTC
>CALLVY010000757.1 GCA_938015925.1 uncultured Saprospiraceae bacterium | reverse complement strand
GCTGGCCAAACGCAAAATGAAATCCAATGAATTGGCCAAACGCATAGGTATCACGACCGCCAACTTGTCGATCCTCAAAACAGGAAAGGCCAAGGCGATCCGATTCTCTACGCTGGAAGCCATCTGCGATGCGCTGGATTGTCAACCGGGAGATATTATGGAATTTGTGTCTGAAGAATAGATCATTCCTTTTTTATTTGTAAGTATTCAACTCGAATGAAAGCTTTTCAAATACCGGGAAGAGAACCTGGTAGTGGCCAGAGGCCGATAGCCATCCCGGATGGAATGCAATAGCATTTTAACCGAATCGGATTCCTGGCCTCTGGCCACTACCAAATACGATCAAAACGACAAACAGTGTCCCCAGTTTTGGAACTCGCCTACCGCAGGAAGACCGCCTGCTTAAAGGCTGAATAGTTACTTTTATTTCTACAAATAATTGTGGTCATTCATTTTTTATTGCTGTCAATAATTGTGGTATTGCAAAGGCAATACTCTAACTATTTTTGCACTACAGTAAAATAAAAGTAATAAAATTTTATCCATTTATTTTTTTTCCAATGGGAGAATATCTTTTGATTTCTTAAACTCAGGCCGCCTAATGGCGGAGGCCTACGGCGTAATACTTTTGCAATCGGCAAAAAGTATTCAAAACCCTCGTCAAAAAAAAGGCTGCCCATCCGCAAGCGGTTCGGAAATATATTTCCTCATGTCAGACAGTTTTTTGACAGCCTCCCTTTCCTTCTTTCGTTTCGATCAACCATATATATTCTTTAGAAAAACAAACTAAAGACTGAAAGTATTAGCCATATATTTTAAACAACAAATAAATACAAACAATCTCCTATTCCCTAAGAACAAATACCGTTAAAAACCAAACCACCATGAATCAACTAAAAATCAAAAACCTCAAAAAAACCTACCCCAATGGTACCAAAGCCCTGGACGATGTTTCGCTCACCATTGAGAATGGTATGTTTGGTTTACTTGGGCCCAATGGAGCCGGAAAATCTACCCTCATGCGCAGCATTGCCGCACTACAAAAACCAGACGAAGGCAGCCTTTTCCTTAACGACATCAACATCATCGAACAAGCAAACAGCCTCCGGCAAAACCTCGGATACCTCCCACAAGAATTTGGCGTTTATCCGCGCATTTCTGCTTACCAACTCCTCGAACACCTCGCCATCCTAAAAGGCATCCATAATTCCAAAGAACGAAAAGAACTCATCGATTACCTCCTCGAAAGAGTCAATCTTTTTCAAGATCGCCACAAACAGGTCAAAGGCTTTTCGGGAGGGATGAAACAAAGAATTGGCATTGCTCAATGTATGATCGGCCAGCCCAAACTCATCATCGTCGATGAACCCACGGCGGGACTCGATCCTGCGGAAAGGAATCGTTTTCACAATCTTTTGGCGGACGTTGGTCAGGAAGCTATTGTGATTATTTCCACTCACATTGTAGAAGACATTCAAAGACTTTGTACGCGGATGGCGATTCTTCATCGTGGCCAGGTAGCCTTTGATGGGACACCGCAAAAAGCCATAGAACAATTGGAAGGAAAAATTTGGCAAAAAGAAATTGACCGAAAAAACTTGGCCCAATACCAGCAGGAATATCAGTTGCTTTCTCAGCGAATGAACCTGGGCAAACAAGTGATTCATGTGTGGAGCGAAGAGCGGCCATCTGGTTTTCAGGAAGCGCCTTCTAATTTGGAAGATGCTTATTTTAGAAAACTGGAGGCTTAGTTCCGTGTATTTTCCATTTACAAATCCTTAAGTTTTTAGCAGCACAAACCCAATCTTCTTTCTTTCCAACCAAAAGAAAAAAACCAATGATCTCCTATCTTTTTTCCCGAGAAATAAAATATACTTTGAGTTTTCCACTCGTTTATATTTCTCTTCTTCTTTTTGCGTTATTCTTTACTTTTCTTTATTCGCGAGGAATTGTGATTATAGGAATTGTGGCGGAAAACGAATGGGTCAATTCGCCTCATGCCATTAGTGCAACCAGTATTTTTTTGACCATCCTCAGTATGATGGTGGCGCTTCCGTTTTTTTATAATGCGGCCAATCGGGAATACCAAAATAACTTTACAGAAATTTTCTTTACGACTCCCATTACTCGTTTCCAATTTTTCTGGGCGCGTTTTTGGGCGGCTTTTGCACTGATGATGATTCCTGCGGTGGCGCTGATTTTCATAAATATTTTGGGCGTAAAAATTGGACTCGCGATTGGTTCTATTTTACCAGAAGAAGCGGGAGCATTCCATTTTTCTACTTTTTTGAAAACTTTTCTTTTTATTGTTTTACCCAATATTTTTATCATTGGAAGTTTGGTTTTTGGTTTATCAATGTGGTTGAAAAATTTGGCTTATGCGGTCTTGGGCATTGCCTTTTTGCATATTTGTTACCTCACTGGTTTATATGGTTTGAGTAATGATCTTGATCATTTTGCATTAGGTGCGCTTTTAGATCCTTTTGGAGAATTTGCCTTTAATCTCGATACGCGCTATTTCACCATCGAAGAACGCAATACCCGAGACATTCAATTGACTGGATACTTATTACAAAACCGCTTAGTCTGGCTGACGCTCTCTGGTCTTTTCCTTGCCTTCACTTATCGCCGCTTTTCCATTTTATCCACTCCTTCCAAAAGCTTAAATCTTTACCCTAAGAATTCGGAAGACCTTCTAAAAAAACCTATAAGCAATAAAAATGTAAATCCAATTTTCCCAAAATCGCATTCCGTCAAAACTTCCTTTTGCTCATTCGCAGTCTGCAAAAACATTCTAAAAATCGACTTGCTAAACATCGTCAAACACCTCCCCTATCAACTACTTCTAGGTGCCTTGATCCTTTTTCAGATCGTCGACTTTATTACCCGCCACCACGACTACGGCGTCGCCTCCTTTGCCCAAACTCATACCATGATTGCCAATGTTAGAGATTACGATGTACTCTTGATGCTCTTTCTATTTTTCTATGCTGGCGAAACGGTTTGGAAAAGTAGGAATCACCATTTTGAAGAATTGATTGACAGTACGCCTTATCATGCTGTAGAAGCTGTTTTGGCAAAAACGCTGGCGAGTAGTCTGGCGATTTTATTGCTTTATGGGATTTTGTTTTTGGTGGGCATTGGTATTCAATGGTCTCAGGGATTTTGGCAAATAGATGTTTGGCAATACCTTACGGAAATGATGGTACAAATTGCGCCTTTTGTTTTGGTCTGGGCTTGTGTCACCATTTTAATCCAAAGCTTGGTAAACCATAAATTTCTGGGGATGGCTTTATCGATTGTCCTAATTGCCGGACAAAGTTATTTA
>CALLVY010000756.1 GCA_938015925.1 uncultured Saprospiraceae bacterium | reverse complement strand
GGAAAGATTAAAGAAAACCCAAGAGTGCATATTCCTATTTTTGGAAATGGCGACATCAACAGTCCCGAAAAAGCTAAATTGTATAGAGAAAGATATGGCGTAGATGGCATCATGATTGGCCGGGCAAGCATTGGTAACCCTTGGATCTTTAGAGAAATAAAACACTACTTTGCAACTGGAGAAATCCTGGATCCTCCAACCGTCGCAGAGCGAGTACAAGCCGCCAAACAACACCTTCGTCATTCCATCGAATGGAAAGGACAGACTTTAGGGATTTTAGAAATGAGACGGCACTACACCAATTATTTCCGAGGTTTCCCAAATGTAAAACCCTTTCGAGCAAAACTAGTAACTAGTTTTGAACCAGAAGAATTAAATGCAGTAATGGACGAAATTGGACAAGTCTATGGTCCGGCAGAAATACTAGAACCTAAGGCGAGCCGCTAGGGAAAACATTAATTATTGGAGTGTAAGTAAAAGAAAAAACAAGAGAACATTGGTATTTGATATTCAGAAACACGAAAGGAAAATATTTGGCCTGATTCAGCAAACTTCTGAGGAATTAGGCTTTCCTGTTTATGTAGTGGGAGGCTATGTTCGAGATCGACTTTTGGGACGACAGTCAAAAGATATGGACATCGTTTGTCTGGGCTCAGGAATTGAGTTGGCTCGAAAATTAGCAGAAAAATTGCGACCCATTCCAAGAGTCGCATTCTATAGTCGTTTTGGTACGGCGATGATCAAGCACAAGGATTTGGAAATTGAATTTGTGGGGGCTCGGAAAGAGTCTTACCGACATGATTCGCGCAAACCCATTGTCGAAGAAGGAAGCTTGGAGGACGATCAAAACAGAAGAGATTTTACAATCAATGCCTTGGCCGTTAGTCTCAATGCCCAAAACTTTGGAGAGATCATAGATCCCTTTGGCGGCTTGCATCACTTGGAAGAAAAGTTGATCAAAACACCTTTAGAGCCCGGAAAAACTTTTTCGGATGATCCATTGCGAATCATGCGGGGCGTTAGGTTTGCCACCCAATTGGGTTTTCGAATTGATGAGGAAACCTTGAAGGCTTTGTCTAAATATAAAAACCGACTCAATATCGTTTCGATGGAACGAATCACTGGAGAGCTCAATAAAATTATGCTTTCCGACCAACCTTCGATTGGTTTTAAATTATTGTTTAACAGTGGTTTGCTCGAAGTCTTTTTTCCAGAAATGGTTGCCTTGCATGGTGTCGATATCCGCAATGGAAAAGGCCATAAAGATAATTTTTACCACACCTTGGAAGTACTCGATAATCTTTGTAGGAATACCAGGGATTTGTGGTTGCGCTGGTCTGCAGTTTTGCACGATATTGCCAAGCCACCTACCAAGCGTTTTGATCCAGATCATGGATGGACTTTCCACGGACATGAAGCCTTGGGTGCGGCAATGGTTCCCCGAATTTTTCGCCGACTCAAATTGCCAATGGATCATAAAATGAAATATGTCCAAAAATTGGTGCGTCTACATTTGCGGCCCATCTCCTTGACCAAAGAAAATATCACGGATTCTGCAATTCGCCGTTTACTTTTTGATGCAGGAGAAGATATCGAAGATTTGATGATGCTTTGCGAAGCAGATATTACTTCCAAAAATCCTAAAAAAGTAAAACGCTATTTAGAAAATTACGAATTGGTCAGAGCCAAATTAAAAGAAGTCGAAGCCAATGATGAGATCCGCAATTGGCAACCCCCTATTGATGGCGAAACCATCATGAAGACTTTTGGTTTGACGCCTTGTAGAGAAGTGGGAATCATAAAAACGGCCATCCGCGAAGCCATTTTGGAAGGCGATATTTCCAACGATAAAGAAGCAGCTTTTCAGTTTATGTTAGACAAAGGCCGCGACTTGGGTTTTACTGCGTTGTAAAAGGGGAGACCTTCTAAAAAAATAATTAGTCTTTGCTAAAATTTGACAAGAAACAAATTCACAATCACGAATCAGAAAAATAAATCATGTTAAAAATAACCAACCTACTTTCTTTATTTGCCTTGGTATTGGCAATCACCACTACTTTTTCTTGTAAGGAAATTGAATGTAGCTTTGAGGCGGATCAAGATATTATCGCCACTTACCTTGCTAATAATAATTTGACTGCGACTAAGACTGGATCGGGTTTGTATTACCTCTTCGAAGACGAAGGTTTGGGCTCGCTCTATCCGAATATCAACTCTACCGTTGAAGTCAAGTACAAAGGTTACTTTACAGATGGTACCGTCTTCGATGAAAGTACCTCAGGAATAAAATTCGGTTTAGGGAATGTTATTGTAGGCTGGCAAGAAGGATTGAGGTTGATGAAAAAACAAAGTAAAGCTCGATTATTTATTCCCTCTTCCTTGGCTTATGGTACTCGTGCAGTTGGAGGTATTGAAGGGAGAGAGTGTTCGGTGATTATCTTCGATGTGGAGTTGGAGGATTTTGAATAGATTCCTTCTTTGTATTGGATAGACGCTATTCTTCAATGTCTATCATTTTAGAAAAGGCTTTCAACTAAAGAGATTTGGTTGAAAGCCTTTTCTGGGTTTAGGCTCTTTTTAGCGTTTGGATAAAATCATCCTTTTGTTTTTTTCTTTGTCCGCTTAAGGAAAAACGGCTTAATTTTAAAATCCTTAGCACGAACATGAAAGAATCCTCTTTTTCATTACCCCTACTTTTAATTAATGGACTGATGTTTAATTTATTTTTCAACTTAAAGATTCAATCGAAGTTGATTAAAATAAAACAGTGATTAATAAACACAAATTTCTCCTAAATTATGAGCAACAAAAAAGCAACGATCATTGATGATGAAAAAGACAGCAGAAAACGAATAAAGCATTATCTAAAAGAAAAATTTTCCGAAATCAAAATTATTAGTGAGGCACAATCTGTTAAGTCTGGCCTGGAGAGTATGATTGCACAACCACCGGATTTGTTGTTTTTAGATGCTCATCTGCCAGATGGTACTGGCTTTGAACTATTAAGTCAATTGAAGTCTTTCGATTTTGAAGTCATCTTTGTTACCACTTATGAAAAGTATGCCTTGGAGGCTTTTAAGTGCCACGCCTTTAGCTATATTCTAAAACCTATCAACCAAAGAGTATTCAATAAGGTGGTAGGGAAATATTTGAATGAACCAGAAAAACCATCTGATGTAAAGAAATTGATCAATAATCTTTTGACCAGATTTCAAGCCACACAGATTACCCTACCAAGCCTTACCGGATTTATGGTGGTAAAAATAGAGGAGATTGTGAGACTACAATCTGAAGGGAGCTATACCAAAGTTTTTTTGAACAGTGGGAAAATGATTTTGACTTCCAAGTACTTAAAAGAATATGAAAAGGTATTGTCTAGCGAGCTTTTTTGTCGCATACATCATTCCCATCTTATCAATCTCAACTACATGAAAGAATACATCAAAGGTCGTGGTGGGCAGGTGATTTTACAGGATGGAACCAGCCTAAATGTGTCGCAAAATAAGAAGCAGGAATTATTGAAATTCTGGACATAATACCGCCTTTCTTCCCCCCCAAAGCGGTATCTTCCAGATCCCGCTTTTTTTTTTCGCTATAAAAAAGACGAATAAAATTTTGTGGAAAAACTAGATTCTAAAAGTCTAAACGACTGACTTATCAAGTCAAACGACACACTTATAACTTCTTCCTTGAAAGGCGATTTTTCTACTCCTATCTTAAGTCTAGATTTTACCAATTGATATATCTGTTTGAATTTTACTGAAGTAAAACGTACGAGCGTTTCTGGCCTAGCTATGCCCAAATTTAATCACTACAAAAACAGTAATTATGAAAAATGTTATTTTAATTTTTTACACTTTTTTAATAAGTATCTTTCTTGCTGGCTCCTTATTGGCTCAGGTGCATCCCGACAAATGTGCAAGAGTGATAGACGAAACCATACATTGCGATTCCACAGGGATTACCTATACCTTTACCGTTCAAAATATCACGGGAAAAGATGTTGATCTAATCTATATTAATAATGTTCAATATCCTAGTGGTGTTGTTCCACATAATGGAATCTTTGGCCCTTACAGTATTCATTATCCTGCAAGCGCAAATAACACCATTCAGTGTCTTGAAATCCTTCTAATTACGGTGGATTTGGAATGTTGTCATTATAAACATTATTTCGACTTAGCTTGCCCTTCTTGTGTCGATGTCGTGAGTGATTCCATTGTCTGTTTGCCGAATGGAGATTACAAATATTACATGACCGTTTATAATAATGATCCGATCAATGCCGCTGTGGATGTTTTATTCGGTGCGCTGTTTCCCACCGCTCCATTCATAAATATTACTCCGCAGGCTCCAAATATTCCAGCCAATTCCTCTATGCCCATTTGTGCAACTATCCAGGGGCCATTGTCTGCAGGGTTTACAGTAGACTTCAAGGTAAGTTTAAAGTTTCTACTAGGAGATTCCTTGGCCTGTTGTACAGATACTTTCGCAGTAGTCCTACCAGAATGTGATTCCCTAAAGTGCCCCAAAATAACCGATTATTATTTGGAATGTCTTGGCGATCAAGATGGAAATGGATTTACGGAGTATGAGTTGTTTGTTACGGCTTGTGGAGGTGGTACGATAGCATTTGTTAATACTAATGTTCCTACTTGTGGTTCATTTCAACCCATGTCTATTGCTGTTCCTTCTGTACTTAATTCTGTCGTATTTGAAAAAACAGGTTCTTGTAATTTCTTAAGTTTTTTTGCGATTAGTTATTTACCAGATGGAACTCTTTGTTGGGAAGAATATTTTGAACTAGACTTTCCTAAGCCTTGCCCTCCTGATCCATTATGTCTATGTGAAAATTTAAAAGCAGACGTAGCCGCCGGATTTAATGATCAATTTAACTGCCCCATAGGAACCTTTACTCCAAATGCTTTGATTGATCCTTGCGATAAAGTCACTTGGTGTATAGATGGTAATGGTGTACAAGACCTTGGAACGAGTGTTGGCAATGCCCCTTTTCAATATACTTTCCCGAATCCTGGTCCTTATGACATTTGCATGAAAGTGATTCGAAATGATTGGACCAATCAGGTAGAATGTTATGATCGTTTTTGCATCGACATCGAAATTTCAGAGGATCAATGGTGTCTGATTCCGGGACCAAGTTCGGAAACAAAAATCAATGTTTTTCCCAATCCAGTAGAAGACCATTTTACCATTGATCTTGGCAATTTCTTACTCGGTCAAAGCATCATGGTACGTATCCTGGATGCCAAAGGAAAAGTATTTTTTGAGGAAGAAAGAACTACCGAAAAAACGATGGCAATAGATGCATCTTTGTTGCCCAATGGAGTCTTCTTTTTACAGCTAGAAGGAGCCGATAGAAGTAGCGTGAGTCGGCGAATTGTGAAATTGAATTAATCCAACTTTAGGCAATCTTGTTTTATAATTATTTGGTATTGCAAGGGGTGCCAATACTCTTCTCAAGGAACGAGGAAGGATGCCTGTTTGGAGAAGGAAGTTATCAGGTAGAAAATAGGTACGGAGATAGTAGAGCCTCCTTTTTATAAGAGAGGAGCGTTTTTGTTTTCCGAAAGGAAAAAAATAAACGCTCTTCTCTTATTTTTTCTTTTTTTTACAAAAAAAATCAAAGCATTCTTTTACGACAAAAACGCAATCAAAACCCCAGCCGCCACTGCCGACCCAATCACCCCAGAAATATTACTAGACATCGCATATTGCAAAATGTGATTCTTAGGATCGTGCCGCAAAGCAATTTCATTCGCAACCCGCGAAGCCATCGGCACTGCACTCAGTCCCGTCGCGCCAATCAATGGATTGATCTTCTTCTTAGAAAAAAGATTATAGCATTTGACAGCCATAATACCGCCCAAAATGGAAATTGCAAAAGCCACAAATCCACCAACGACAATCAATAAGGTTTCGGAGTTTAAAAATGTTTGCGCAGTCATCGTAGCACCGACACAAAGACCCAAAAATATGGTAGCCGTATTCATGATGGTTTCTGAAGCCGCAGTGAAGAGGCGATTGGTATCGGTCCCAATTTCTTTTACCAAATTTCCAAACAAAAGCATGCCCACCAATGGAACAGAAGTCGGTACCAAAAGCGAAACAATGGTTGCCAAAACAATGGGGAAAATAATCTTCACCGTTCGCAAATTTTTGATCTTTACTTTGTTTGGGAATTTTCGTTCTTCTTCCTTCATATTGATTTTTAATTCCTTTTCAGAAACGGTCAGACGAACGATCAAAGGAATGATTACCGGAACCAAAGCCATATAAGAGTAGGCTGCTATCGCAATCGGCCCCAATAAATGTGGCGCCAATACAATGGCGGTATAAATCGCCGTCGGCCCATCCGCTCCGCCAATGATCCCCAATGCACCTGCTTCCTGAATCGTAAAGCCCAAAAAGAGGGCAGAAATAAGAACCGTAAAAATACCAATCTGTGCAGCTGCACCAAAGAAAGCCAAACGCAGATTTCGCAGCATGGGCCCAAAGTCGGTCAATGCTCCGACACCCAAAAATATAAGGGGTGGCAATAGTCCTGTTTTGATCAAGGAATAATAAAGCATATTCATGATGCCATAGTCTTTGGCAATTTCAATCAAGGTCAGGTGCATGATATTGTTCTCTGGAGTAGAGGCGACTACATCCATTCCGCCGCCAGGGAAATTGGCGAGGAGTACGCCGAAGGCGATGGGCACCAGCAATAAGGGCTCATACTTTTTTTGGATGCCCAGGTAGAGTAGTACCATGGCCAGCAAAAGCATGAGCAAGGTTGCAGGTGTTTCGATGAGCTCCCCGAAGGCAGTCATGTCATATATTTTCTGGAGGATTTCCATAGTGTGTGTTTCGTTTTACTACTGTCGTTAAGCTAAGAATAAACGCTACTGGTTTACTGAATTCTTAAAATAACATCATCCTCTTCAATTTCTTCTCCATGTCTTGCCAAAATTTCTACGATGGTTCCTTCCTTATCTGAAGCAATAGCATTGACTACTTTCATGGCTTCGATATAAGCAATGGTCGTTCCTTTTTGGATGGTGTCGCCGACCTTGATTGGTACCTCACCAGATTCTCTGGTTAGGAAAAATTTTCCTTCCAGGGGAGCGGTGATCTCTTCCATTGGGCTGCTGTTGCTGGTGGTACCTGCACTTGCCGGAGCTGGTGGTGCAGAAGCTGGAGCCGTAGCTGGAGGATTGGCTATTTGGGGAACATTGACTGCATTTTCATCATAGGAAACGGATACCTTATAATGCTCTCCGTTGACGTTGATGTTCATCGTTTTAGGTTGGGGATTTACATTGGCTTTTACGGAGACAGGGATATTGAGCGCTGCTTTAGCAGCACCCGCCTTTTTCGCTTTGCGGTTTTCTAAATCTTCTAAAAATGCTTTTTTCGCTTTGCCAGATTTGTAATCTTCATATTGAGTTGGATGCATGGCGTACTCCATCAATTCTTCATCGTCTTCTCCATAGTCCCAATTATTTTGATCCATTTTTGCAGCAAAGAGTTCCAATTCATCAGGGTATAAATCCTGAGGTTTGCCACTGAAGAATTCGCGATTTTGTGCTTTGGCCAAGCCTTGAATTTCTTCTCCTAATGGTCCCGGCAATTGTCCGGATCGACCAAGGAGCATGCCCCAGGTATTTTCATCCAACATCGACCAGCGTTCTTTGCCTTTGGTTTTTTGCATGACATTCATCAAGGCCGCATTTTTTACATATTGGCTAAATGGAGTAACCAAAGGCGGATAACCCAATTTAGGCCAAACATATTCGACTTCTTCAAACAACTCTAATAATAAATCTTCTTGGTTTTTGAGTGGCATATTTCGTTTGCCGAGCCATTTGTTTAATCCTTTTAGATTGGCTTCCAAATCTGCCATTAAACTTCCCATCATTCCTCCGGGAAGTCCGGGGCCAATGAGTAGAGAATTCATTTTTCGATTGCGCGGATTGATATAGTGGCTCAAGAAATCATCCATGAATTCCTGAGTTAAACTGCGCACTTGCATATAGGCTTTGCGGTCGATGTCTGGAAGAGAAAATCCAGCATCGCGGAGCATCTCGTGGATCGTCAAAAGGTCGGCATGACCGGTACCCCAAGAAAGTGGGTCCATCCCAACATCAATGATATCGGCACCATTTCTAGCCGCTTCCAAAGAAGAAGCAACAGAGAATCCTGGTGTGGAATGACCATGGTATTGAACTAAGGTATCTGGATGTCGATCTTTAATACCTTTAACAATTTTTCCAACAGAAACCGGACGACCAATTCCCGCCATGTCTTTGATGCAAATTTCCTGAGCGCCTAAAGCGATGTATTTATCTGCCAGGTCGACATAGTAATCGACGGTATGAATAGGAGAATGAGTGAGACTCAATGCACCTTGAGCAATCATTCCTGCTTCCTGTGCAAAGAGAAAAGAGTTCTCTAAGTTTTGAGGATTATTGAGGCCATCAAAGGAGCGGGAAATATCTGTTCCTTGTTTCTTTTTTACAATAAACATCAAGCGACGAATATCTGCCGGAACAGGACGCATCCGCAATCCGTTTAAACCTCTTTCGAGCATTTGCGTTTGGATGCCCGCATCATTGAAGGGTTGGGTCCATTCTCGGACTGCTTTATTTGGATTTTCTCCAAAAAGGAGATTGATTTGTTCAAAGCCACCACCATTGGTTTCTACTCTGGCGAAGCAACCCATGTTGATGATAGGTTCCGCTACTCTTTTTAACTGATCGACTCGAGGTAAATATTTTCCTGAAGACTGCCACATATCTCGATAAACGAGGCATAATTTGATTTCCTTTCCCATGTATTATTTTACGTTTGGTGTTTTTATTTTGGTTTTCTCTGTCTTTGGAACTATCGTGCTATTGTCTGTACTTATTATTTTTTCTCAATTGTATTTATTCGGCCACTTCCTCCGGTTACGTTTTCTACCGCAGCTACAATGGCGGCCATTATAGAAGGAGATAGATTTTCCTCCTTTGCTGATGGAACGAGTAGCGGAGATACGGGACTTTTCCTGACGGCTATTTCAGGAGAAAAGTGATTGACCAGACGGATTAAGACTTGGCCAGATAATACGACTAGGCTTAGAATGACAAACACCGTCGTCATTCCAACAAGCATTACTAAAATTGCGGTATTAAAATCTGCGGGCATCTTTGCTTTTTCTTTGTTTGATCAAAAAATTCCAAGATAGAATTACGGGAAAAGACCTCTGATTATTAATGGATGAAAATCCAAAATAAATGATGGAGAGTACCGTAAAGGCTTTGGTTTAATTTCGTCTAAAGTAAAACAAACTTACTAAAAAGTAGGTATGTGGCTATGGAAAATATTGTTGTATAGAGACTATCATTGAATAAAACCGCTTTCTAGTGAAAATTCGCTGGAATTTCACGCAATTATGGGCTTTATTTGCCCATTTTGACCCTAATATGCTGGAGGATTTTGATTTATACTCAGGAGATTTCTAGTCATTTTTCAGCTCCCCTTTACAACAATTTCAGAGAATTTTGATTTAGCTATCTAGTTAATATTTTTAATCCTATCTTGGCGCAAATTTTTCAATCAGACCTATATTGTTTATGAATCAGGCACTAAAAGTTTTTAAGTTCGGAGGAGCCTCTATAAAAGATGCCGCTGCCATCAAAAATGTAGCTTCTATTCTCCAAGATTACAAGGATCAAAAACTTTTGATCGTAGTATCTGCTATGGGAAAATCGACGAATGCATTGGAGGGAATTGTCAATGCGCATACCGCTCAGGATGGAAAAGCATTTGAACTATTGGAGCAATTGAAACAAGAGCATTTTGGGATCATGGCAGAGTTGTTTGAGGAGGAGAACGAAGTTTTTGCTCAAGTCAATGATACCTTTGTAGAAATCGAATGGGTAATAGAAGAAGACCCGCAACATGAAGATTACGATTACCTGTACGATCAGATTGTTTCTGTTGGGGAATTGGTCTCTTCGAGAATCGTAGCCGCTTATTTGGCTAAGAGCGAATTGCCAACCGAATGGTTGGATGCCAGGGATGTCATTATTACAGATAACTTGTACCGAGAAGGTTGGGTGCTTTGGGAAGAGACTTTACCTCGAGCACAAAAACATGCTTTGCCCAAATTAGAAAAAGGAGGCTTTGTTTTGACGCAGGGTTTTATCGGAAGTACTAGCGAAAACTTTACGACCACTCTGGGGAGAGAAGGATCGGATTATACGGCGGCCATTTTTTCCTATTGTTTGGATGCCAAGAGTATGACGATTTGGAAAGATGTTCCAGGAGTGCTCACTGCTGATCCTCGCTTATTTGATAATGTGACAAAGTTGGATCGCATGTCTTATCGCGAAGCGATTGAGATGACTTATTATGGAGCGAAGGTCATTCACCCAAAAACCATTAAGCCTTTGCAGAATAAAACCATTCCTCTGCATGTCAAATCATTTATAGATCCTCAAGGAAGTGGTACTTTTATCTCTGCTGAAGTGGAAGACATTTATCCGCCAATGGTAACGGTGGAGCAAAAACAGGCCGTGTTGTACATTTCTACCCGGGATTTTTCATTTGTGGCAGAACAACATTTGAGTCAATTGTTTAGTCTGATTGCCAAGTATCGCTTACAGGTCAATATGATGCAGAATACCGCGATTAGTTTTGTGGTTTGTGTCAATGATATTGATGACCGGGTTCATAAGTTCAAAGAAAATATCAAAGAGGAATTCAAAGTCCTGATCGATCGAGATTTAGAATTGATTACAGTAAGGCACTACCAAAAAGAAATGCTGAATAATTTGCGAAAGGGTAAAATTGTAATCTTGGAAGATCGAGTGAAGAACACTATTCAAATGGTTTTGAAGAAAGTGCCAATGATAGAGAGAAAGGAAAATTAAACTAATCGGGCTGGAGGTGGTTTAATATTTTGCAAAATGCAACTTTAGGCGTTTTTTATCGTTAGAATTGGTAGTCGCGTGAAATATTTAACCATAAATAGAGAATAATATAGAATATAAATTGGAATTCAGGAAGATTTTCTTTATTTTTAAGAGCAATTGACTCCTTACTCTTAGGAGTGGTTAAGACTGAAAAAATTGATTTAGGGAGGACTCTATCCCTTTTTTACTTTTAAAATCAACACTACTTAAAAAGTTCAAATCTTCTTTTGCATTTTTTCTCTTCTACCTTTTAACTACACGCTTCTAACTTTACTTGATCGTACTGAATTTAACACACGATTTAACTAAAAGAACCCGGTTATGAATAGCAACGATTTCAACAAGCTGATGAGTCTCCTTGCAAAACTCAATGCAGCTACCGCTCATGCCAAAGCTACCGATGGCTGTTTTAAAAAATACCACAATCAGTCCATTGAGGCCATTAAAGATCTTCCTTATCATCTAAAACGATTGGAACAAGGTTTGAAAACGGCCAAAGTATTAACTCCAGAAATAAGAGCTTAGGGTAAGTATCTAATGAGCTTCTTTTGGACTTGTCCCCAAACAGGAGGACCGTTTTAGTACTATTGATCCGTACTGTTTTTCCAAATCAAATAAGTGGTAACCCTCGTTGTCACTTATTTTTGGTTCTAAATTCTCGAATGCTCTCAACCCATTACTCCTTTCATCAAGCCACCATCTACACTAATGGTCTGGCCCGTAATATATCGGGAGGTTTCCGATAACAACCAGACCGCTAAGGACGCAAAATCTTTGGCTTCTCCCATTTTTCCACTCAATATTTCTGATTCAAAAATCTTTCTGGCTTCTTCTGGACTAATGCCTAGTAAAGCACTTTTTTTAGCAAACAACCTTTCCATCGCTGGCGTATCATGATAGCCTGGTGCCAAAATATTTACGGTGATTCCTCGGTCGCCAATTTCATTGGACAAGGTTTTTACATAACCCACTACCGCCAAACGAAGGGAATTACTCAAGACCAAATTTTCAACGGGCTGCTTGACCGAAATACTTTCGATAAACAAAATTCTACCATATTCATTGGCAAGAAAATGGGGCAATAATTTTTGAGTAAACAAAACTTTCCAACGCAATAAGCCCCGATAGGCTTCATCCCAATGTTCTATTTTTGTTTCTAAAGATGACATGGCCGGAGGGCCACCGGCATTGACCAAAACGCCCGAAAGTTTGCGGGAACCAACTTTGATGATTACTTCATTCATGGTTTCTTCCAGCATAATATCACCCACTACGGCTTCCACAAAACCAGCATGTTTTTCGACCAAGGCTTCCGCCAAGGCCGCTCGTCTGCCGACGATAATGACCTGTGCTTTTTCAGCCACGAGGGCTTCTGCTATTGCCTGACCAAAACCGCTTGTGGCACCCGTAACAATAAATAGTTTTTGACTTAGTTGTAAGTCCATAAGGAAGCTTTTTAGTAGGAATTTTTCCGGTTTAAATTACACCTAGTTCTTTTCCAACTTTCGTAAAGGCAGCCACTGCTTTTTCCAAATGATTTCTCTCGTGTCCCGCGGATATTTGTACTCGAATTCTGGCTTTCTCTTTAGGGACCACTGGATAGTAAAATCCAATGACATAAATACCTTCTGCCAAAAGTTTATTGGCGAAATCCTGTGATAGTTTTGCATCGTAAAGCATGATGGGAACGATCGGGTGGACACCTGGAATAATGTCAAAACCTGCAGCAGTCATTTCCTCCCGGAAGTAAGCGGTATTGCTTTCGAGTTTGTCTCGCAATGCGGTAGATTGACTCAATAAATCCAATACGGTGATAGAGGCTCCAACGATAGAAGGCGCCAAGGTGTTGGAGAATAAATAAGGACGTGACCTTTGGCGAAGCATGTCTACGATCTCTTTTCGTGCGGCCGTAAAACCACCAGAGGCTCCTCCGAGTGCCTTGCCATAAGTACCGGTGATGATGTCTACCCGGCCCATTGCATTGCAGTACTCATGGGTCCCTCTTCCTGTTTTTCCAACAAATCCAGTGGAATGACATTCGTCGACCATGACCATAGCGTTGTATTTATCCGCCAGATCACAGATTTTATCAATCTGAGCAATGGTTCCGTCCATAGAAAATACACCATCAGTGGCGATCAATATACGTCTGGCACCTTGTGCTTCTTTTAGTTTGGCCTCCAAGTCTGCCATATCATTGGTGAGGTAGCGGAAGCGTTTGGCTTTGCAAAGTCGAATGCCATCAATGATAGATGCATGATTGAGAGAATCAGAAATAATGGCATCTTCATTATTGAGAATAGGTTCAAACAATCCACCATTGGCATCAAAAGCAGCTGCATACAAAATACAATCTTCCATCCCTAAAAACTCCGCTGTCTTTTTTTCTAACTCCTTATGAATGTCTTGTGTACCACAAATAAAACGGACCGATGACATCCCAAAACCATGACTATCAATGGCTTCTTTTCCAGCAGTAATTACATCGGGGTGAGAAGATAATCCGAGGTAATTATTGGCACAAAAGTTTAAAACTTCTTCGCCTTTATTGGTTGTGATTTCAGCGGCTTGAGGCGTAGTGATTACGCGTTCTTCTTTGTACAATCCAGCCTCTTTGATTTCTTTCAATTCTTCCTGGAGAGCGGTTCTTGTTTTGTCAAACATATTTGGTGTGTTTAATTTCTTTACTTTAAAACAACTTCTTTTAAATAAGGTGATAAAGGCAGTAATTTTAGGCCCTAGCTGTTAGCGTGATTTTTTTTTTCAATTGGAAAAACATGTCTTTGGTCATAGAAGCTAAGTCATAATTTTCCTTCCAACCCCAATCAGTTCTGGCTGCTTGATCATCAAGACTTGCTGGCCAGGATTCGGCGATGGCTTGTCGAAAATCTGGTTTGTAATCGACTACAAAATTTGGAAAATGTTTTTGAATTTCTGCAGTGATTTCCGCTGGAGAAAAACTCATTCCAGAAATACTATAACTGGTACGGATTTTTATCTTTTCTTCTGGAGCTTCCATTAGGTCAAGTGTAGCTTTAATGGCATCTGGCATATAGATCATAGGTAAGGTGGCATCTGCTTTTAAGAAGCATTCGAAGGCATTGCTTTTTAGAGCCTGGTGGTAAATATCTACGGCATAATCTGTGGTGCCTCCGCCAGGTAGTCCGCGGTATCCAATAATACCAGGGTATCTGATCGAACGGATATCGACGCCATATTTTTGGAAATAGTAATTGGCCCAGTTTTCTCCGGCTACCTTGCTGATTCCATAAACGGTCGTTGGATTCAGTACCGAATTTTGTGGCGTATTTATTCTGGGAACATCACTTCCGAAGACTGCAATGGAACTGGGGAAGAAGATTTTATTCAATTTTTTCTCTTGAGCGATTTCCAATAAAGAAAGTAAACTTCCCACATTGATATCCCAAGTTTTCTTTGGCATTTTTTCGCCGGAGGCAGAAAGAATAGCTACCAGATGGTAGACTTGAGTGATCTCGTATTGATCAATTAGCTGTGCCCATTTTTGAGCATCCATGACATCTAATAATTCAAAAGGACCCGTATCTTCTTTGGGCATTCTGATATCGGTGGCCAGAACATTAGAATGCCCGTAATTTTCCCTCAATTGAGCCGTCAACACTGAGCCAATTTGACCATTCGCTCCAGTGATGAGAATCTTATCTTTTCTCATAGTTTTGGTTAGGGTATGTTAGTGTACTACTTAAATTGGTTTTACGACTGTAAAATAGTAATTCTGTTTGGAAAATAGGGTGGACTTAAGGGATATTATTTAGCATATTCTCATCGCGCAAATTTGATATTATAATCTAATTTAATACGCTGTGCCTATCTATTTTAGCGTAGCGTAATTTCGCTTTTTTTTAATTGAGAAAGTAGCTTATCCTAACAGCTTATTTTCTTTTGTAAGCTTGAACGGATTTTAATAAAAATTATAAATATTTTTTTTAATAATATAATACTGTCTTTTCTTGCCTTTTAGTTGAATTATAACCAATTTGACCACTGATTCCGCAGTTGATAATATTTTAATAGGAAAAAGATTTTAAAACCATCTTTACTGTCCTTTACCCCAAAATCCTCACCTATGTTTGGTTTAATGAAAAACACTAGTTCTGGCTGTTCTGACGAAAAAGCAGACTGGTACCGTCTCCATTATTGTGGTACTTGTAAAGCCTTAGGGCAAATTTATGGACAAAGCAGTCGCCTTTTCCTCAATTATGATTTAGTGTTTTTATCTGAGTTTTTAAGCCTAGCTAAACAAGAAGATATTGAGAATTGGTCTGAAAAATTATATTCCCTTGATTGTTTTAGTCTTCCGGAGATAGATCAATTGCCAAAGGAGTTAGTCTTTGCCGCAGACATCAATGCCTTATTTGTTGATCTAAAGTTTAGAGATAATATTGAGGATAATAGTTCTTTGATTTGGACAACTATACGTAAAGTATTTCATAGACCGCTGGGGAAAGTTAGTTCAAGGATGAATACTTGGGGAATAGATTATTCTT